>NZ_JBHVFF010000217.1:0-14794 GCF_042801895.1 Streptomyces sp. NPDC057543
CAAGCAGCGAGCCAGGCACCACGACGTCGGCAAGACGGTCAAACGCGCCGAGTCGATCAAGGAACATCAAGCTCACCGACGTTAAACGTCAAGCTGAGAGTCAGGTGCTGTTCGGTCCAGGCGCAATGGCTTGACCGTGATGTGAGACTGGCAGCATGGATATGGGGCGTGAGTCGCGGTGGGAAAAGGACGCAATGACGGTGGAGATCGTTTTGGCTCTGGTGACTGCCGTCGTGCTGGCTGCGGCGGTCTTTGCCGTCGCTCTGGCTCTCGCACTAGCTTTTGGCGTCTCTGGTCCAGCGGGGAAGGGTGCGTTGGTGGGGGGTGCGCTGCTCGGAGCGGCGGCCGGAGTATGGCGTCTGGTGCGGGCGCTGCGTCGGTTCGACGCACAGCGCCGTAAAGGTCACTGACTGCGGGCCTCCTCCTTGGGGTCGGTAGCCTGCCAGCGTGGGGATTGTCCAGCGGCCGGTGCCGGATGAGTTGTGGGAGTTGTTCCAGCGTGTAGTGCCGGAGGCACCCTCGCGGCCTCAGGGTGGCGGTCGGCGTCGGCATGGCGACCGTGAGGTGCTAGCGGCGATCGTGTTCGTGGCAACCTCTGGGTGCACGTGGCAGCAGCTGCCCGCCGCGTCGATCGGGCCGTCCGGGGCTACGGCGCACCGCCGGTTCACTGAGTGGTCGAAGGCCAGAGTATGGGCGAAGCTACATCGTCTGGTCCTCGACGAACTCGGCTCCCGCGGTGAGCTGGACTGGTCGAGGTGCGCGATCGACTCGGTGAACATGCCGGCTGGCGCTGCGCGCGTGGGCGACTTTCGGGAAGCCCCTCGAGCTGGCCTGACAGTCCTGGTGAGGCTCAGACGATGTGGACGCGTTCGGTGTTGCCGTTCTCGTCGCGCAGGAGGACCTCTTTGCCGTCGGCCATCTGCTGGGCGAGGAAAGCGTAGACCTGTACGGCCCGGTTGATGGTGTCGGTCTTGGACAGTCCGGTGATCCTCATGAGTGTGGTGACCGCCTGGGCAGCCACGGGGATGAGAGTGACGGTGAAGCGTTCGTTCTCCGTACGTACGGCGTGAAGCTTGTCCGCTTCTCGGGCCATGTCTCTTAGCCTCCTTCGGGTCGGGCAAGGGTGTCTGCATGGCTCCCTTGCCATCCATCATGACATCTCTGCACCTGAAAGCCACCATATTGGTGCTCAAGTATCTCCGGAAGGGTGCACTCCGGTCCCAGCGGACGAGGGTGATTCACCAATTTGGTGAGAATCCGGTGTTCATCAGGTCTGCTGCCGTGTAGTCTGGGGGTGCGGTAACCGCCGTGCGTGCAGTCGATCAGAAGGGTTCAACATGCCAAGTCCCCTACGCCAGCGGTTAAACGGGATTCCTTGGAGAGCCCGTTACTCGGTCCTCTACGACACGTAGGGGCGAGCAGCTGGCTGGGAGTGACTGATCGAGCTAGGTCACGCGTCGATCGCGGCGCGGGGTTCGATCGGCACAGCGCGCGTGGAGGCCCCAGCCCTAATGATCGACAACACCGCACAGACCCCCCCTCCCGACAATGGCGGCGAGCAGCCGTCGCCGCAGGCCGAGGTACAGATCTGGACGACTCCCGTCGGCCAGGAAGAAGTGCCCAGCAGCGAAGCCCAGGTGACCATCGAGGTCACCAAGGCGAAGTTGAAGGCCGGGATGCGTGTCCCGGGCCGCAACACCGGACAGATGATCAACGCGTCGACCCGCGTTCTGGGAATCATCGGCTCGGTGACCGGCCCCCTCCTCGTGCTGAAGCTGTCCGTGGACCTGCCGATGCCCTGGCAGGGCATCTGGACTCTGGCGCTGGTGATCGGGATCCTGCCCGTGATCCACGTCCTTCTCGGCAACCGCCACGACATGCAGTAGCCCGTAGTGGCGTCACCCTGCTTCTGAATCAGCGCCGGACTTCGGTCCGGCGCTCTTTCGCATCTGATGGTCGTCCGCTGAGCGTCGAGGGTGCTATGAGGCGGGTGGGTGCCCTCGTGCGGTGCCGTTCATTCCTCAGCGCCGTTGTCCGTGCTGGAGCGCACCAGTCCTTCGCCTTCCCTCTACACCCGGCTACGCCTTGTTCCGACCCAGTTGCACGCCCCTGCCGTGATCGTGTTCCTGCTGTGGAGCGTGCCACCGGGTTCGGCTGACTCGCAGGCGTGCGCCGCCGTCAGGAGCCAGTTCCGTCGTTCTGACCGTTTGGTTGGCGTGGGTAGGCGATGCTCGCCAGCAGTGGGTGTCTGACCTGATGGGGGAGTACTGGTGCCGCGATATCTCGACCCTGCCGGGGCCAAGGCAGCGATGATCAGGAAGGGAGTGTGGCCTGTCTCTGTCTGGCCTGGTGTGGGCGAGAGGTGGCTGAGCGTTTGCATGGAGTGCGGGACGTTCGTCACGCCGATCTACCGGAACGTCATGCGGCCCGGGTCCGGTGGCTGTAAGCCGTGCGGCCGGCGGAAGTCGGCGGCGACCAGGCGGACGCCGTACGACGAGGCCGTGAAGGTGATGCGAGCCGCGGGCGTCGAGCCCCTGGAGCTCTTCCCCGGAGTTGACGCGCCCTGGCGCTGCCGCTGTCTGAACGTTTTGTGTCCAGGACTATGGATGGGCGATCCCGCGGACATCCAGCCGCGCCTGACCGATGCACGCAACAGCCGCATCTCCGCCTGCAAGTACTGCGCGCGTCGCGCCATCCGACCGGAACGCGCGGCCCAGCAGATGACCGAGCGCGGGGTAAGACCGCTGGAGCGTTATACGGACGCCTGGCAGCCGTGGCGTTGCGAGTGCCTGACCTGCGGAGCGGGCGACATCACACCGGCCTACGCGAATGTGGTACTCGGCGGCCAGGGCGGGTGCAAGCACTGCGGCGGCCGGGTCAAGGTGCCCGAACGGCAGGCCGTAGCGGAGATGTTTGCGGCTGGAGCGCAGCCTTTGGAGAGCTACCCAGGCGTGAACGAGCGCTGGCGCTCGCGCTGTCTGGCCACGGACTGCCCAGGGCCAACGGACCGGATCATTTACCCACGACTGGGATGGCTACGACGCGGAGCGCAGGCGTGCAAGTGGTGCGCTGGCGTGGTCATCGACGCCCTGACCGCGCACGACATCATGGTCAGCCAGGCGGGATTGCTCCCGCAGGCCCCCTACCCGGGGGTGCGCGTGCCATGGAAGTGCCGGTGCCAGAACTGCCAGAGCACCGTCTACCCCACCCTCGGCAGCGTCACCAGCCGCGGCACCGGCTGCTCGGAGTGCGCGGAGTACGGCTTCCAGCGCGGCAAGGCCGCCTTGCTCTATCTCATGACGCATGAGCGACTGCAGGCCGCCAAAGTCGGCATCTGCAATCTCAACACCGGCCGGATCGAGAAACGCGAACGCCGAGGCTGGGCACGGTATGACGTGCTCCCCTGCAGGACGGGACGCGACGCTGAACTGCTGGAGAAGCAAGTCCTGGCCGAATGGCGCTCGCAGGGCTGGCGACCGGTTCTCGACGGCGGGCAGCGCTACGACGGCTGGACCGAGACGGTCACCCTGCTCTCTGCCACGGCTGACAGGTTGTGGCAGGGCATCCTCGACCTCGAGGCGCTGACCGGGACAACACCGCTTGTCGCACGCGACCAGTCACCCGCCGACTCCGACAAGCGGTAGCGGGTGACGGGGCGGCCCTGTTCTCGAAGAAGCGCCGGACTTTTGTCCGGCGCCTTTTTCGCGTCGGGTGGGTCAGCCGACCGGTGCCGCATTGATGAGCTGGTCGAGGAAGTGCTGCGTGGTGGGGTCGGTGGAGTGGATGCGGGTGGTGTGGGTGCCGCGGGTGAGCAGGACGCGGTAGATGTTGAGGGCGTAGCGCAGGTACTGCTCCGGGGACAGGTCGCGCAGGTCCTTGTCGTGGCTTTGGTCGGGGTGGGCTTCCCAGTGGTCGTTGGTCCAGGTGAGGTCGGGGCCGACGATGACGCCGGAGTGGTGGTACTCGAGGCCTTGGGCGGTGTAGATGCAGCCGATCTGCTGGTGGCCGCCGGTGTGAGTGGCCCAGAGCTGGCTGCGCGGGGCGAGCGGGTTGCCGTCGCTGTCGGTGAGGGTCTCGCGGGCGTTCCACGCCGCTTCCCAGACACGGGTTCCGCCGGTGGGGGAGGGGACGTCGATCTGGATATCGAGGGGGAGCGTGGCGGTGGCGCGACGGTTGCGGGGCCAGGGCCAGCAGAACCCGGCACTGATACGGGCGCTGCGCCCGGCGGCGGTCGCCTGATCGATCCACTCCTGCATCTGGAAGGGGTCATCGCCCAGGCTGAGGCCGTAGCCGGCATGTCCCGCCCAGGGAACCGGTTCGCCGTACAGGAGGGCGTCGACCCAGGCGGTGTAGGCCGCCGAGCCGGCGCAGCGGAACGATCCGGTGAGCTCCAGGTGGTGGTGCACCCGCCCAAGACGCCGGGCGGCCGCGTGGATCTCGTCGACGGTGGTGCCTTCGTCGGGGCGGATGATTTGCCGCTCGTCGAGGAAGATGACGGCCAGCGGAACGTGTTTCACCACTGCGGCCAGGTCCGGCGGCAGCCCATCGGCGCCACCGCGTTTGATGCGCTGCGCCTCGTCGATGACGAGCGCGCCGGCCTGCTGCGCGGTGCTGCGCAGGGAGCCGATACCGGGGAACAGTTCGCGGGCGGCGCTGTGGCCGCGCACGGCGTCCAGGAGGTGGGCGCGCAGGGTCCCGGACGGTGTGACGAAGCGGGGACGCGTCGCGGGGTGGTCGCGCATGAGGCGGCCGAGCAGCCGCACGGCGAGCGCGGTCTTGCCGCTGCCGGGGCCGCCGCTCACGGTGATGACCGCACCGTCCCCCTTGCGCGCCATGGCTTCGCCGCGGGCGGGCAGGTGGCGGGCTGCCGCGGCGCGGATCCGCACGAACGCGTCCTGCTGGTCACCCACCAGAGCGAAGGCGCTGGTGCCCTCCAACTCTGACCCGACATGGTCGAGGAGCCGGCTGGAGGGCTCCCACCGGATGCCCTCGAAAGCGGCCACCTGCGCGGCGTCCGGCGCGGCCAGACCGTCGCTGCGCAACAGGCCGACCAGGTCCTTTGCCGGGGCGGACAGGTCAGCACCGCTCAGGACCGGGATACCGGCGGCCGCGGGAGCGTCAGGACGCAGCACAGCCACCTCTTCCGCACTCGCGTTGTGCAGCACCACCACCGCCCGCACATCCAGCTCCGGCGCCCCCGCAGGCCGCCAGTGCGTGAAGAAGCTCCGGTAGGCGGCGACCTGGAACACCGGATGGGCCGTCACCACCCCGTCGCTGCGCCTGACCCGCTCCGCGTCCAGGACGCGGCAGGTCTGCCACTGCTTCAGCTCGACCACCACCAGGCCCAGCACCCCGTCCGGCCCGGCCCCGACCAGCAGAGCGTCCAGCCGCCGGCTGCCGCCCGGCGTCCCGTACTCCAAGTACACCTGAAGATCCGACAGCCCCGCCCGCCCCAACGCCTCCAGGAGAGGCGGCCAGCTGTTGCGCCAACTGTCCACCTCGGCGTCACCCGGCACCCCGAATCCGGCCGCCGCATACCGGGCCGCGCAGGCCTTAAGGAACGAAGGATCACCGACACGGGCTGCGATCTCACCCACCCGGCCAGCCGCCGCACACGCCACCCTCGCCGCCCCCGCGGCCGCTGCGCCTGGCACGCGGCGTGGGGAGGGGACTGTGAGGTTGTCGGGCTCGGATGCTGTCGCAGTCTGGTCGGACACGTGCTTTCCCCCGGGTTCTACGACACCCCACAGCCACCCCGCACCGCCGGCCGACCGGGCTGGTCCCTGGCCGTGACGTGCTCGGGACGGCGGAGCTGCCGGATTGTCAGTGGCCGTCTTTAAGCTGTGAGTTGTCGTCATCTGCTGGAACCTGACCCGCGCAGGCTACCAAACAAAAAACCCTATCGACGGCTTGATAAGAGCTTGCTTATGATGCCCTGCATGAACAGTTCGATGTTCGTCATGGTCCACGTGGGCCAGAGCACGGAGTCCCAGCGCAACCTCGAGCACGGCATCGAGACGCTCTCCTGGGGCTTCCCGGAGAAGAAGCCCGAATACGAGGACGCCCACCCTCAGTTCGCACTCCTGGCCACCGGCGCCTCGCCGCGGGTCCAGCTCGAGAACTGGCTGCAGGACACCGCCACCCTCTACCTCTTCCAGGTCCGCGGCGGCTTCTACGAAGGCAGGTCCTGGCACTGGCCCGACGAGGAAGCAGAGCAGCGCCTGAAGTACCCCCAGCGCTTCGGCATCGAGCCCTTGGCCAAGCTCGAGAACGTCCCCCTGGGCCCGCAAGGCCCGCTCACCGAGGCCGGCAGCGATGCCCTTCGCCGCTCGGGCACCGACCGGGGCATGGGCAAGCTCGTCCAGATGCCCGCCCAGCGCCTCCTGGAGCTCGCCGGGATTCCCTTCGACCCCGAACAGCCCGAAGACGTTCCCCTGGACAAGTCACCGGGCTTCACGGCCGAGCAGGTCGAGGGCAAGAAGAAGCCCCAGCGCCGCCGCCGCGGCGCCGGCTACATCTCCGACCCCAAGAAGCGCAAAGCCATAGAACTGCACGCCGAGAACCACGCGGTCGCCCACTACGAGAACAAGGGCTGGACGGTCGAGAAGCTGGGCAAGCCCTACGACCTGCGCTGCACCCGCGGCACGGAGGAGCGCCACGTCGAGGTCAAGGGCACGACCGGGGCCCCGACGAGCGTGGAGCTGACCATCAATGAGGTGCTGCATGCCCGGGACAAGGACAACACCGTCGACCTCTACGTTGTCAGCGACATCAAGGTGGACACCCTCACCGACCCGTACACGGCCAGTGAGGGCACGGTCTCGCACTACACCGACTGGGAACCGGCCGAGGAGGACCTGAGGCCCCGTAAGTACGAGTACCGGCTCCCGGACTCAACCGGCTGAGCGTCTGGCTGCAGGGAGGCGGCCCAAGGCTGATGCCCGGTCACCTGTTCTGCGCTCAGGATCCTCTCACCACGACATCTCCCAACAGCCCGCCCGGCACGATCTGGTACGCACCGCCGACGAACTCGGCGCCGCACTCGCCCGGGCCTGGGAGCGGAACGGCCACCCCTCCACCAGAGAGATGGAGAAACGCGCGGACCGCCGCTACGAAGAGACGCGCGCCTCTCTCTCACGCAGTACCGCGGAGAGGATCTCGCGCCGCAAGTCGCTGCCCGGGTCAGAGCGGACACTGCGGGCGTATCTGATCGCATGCGAGGTCCCGGACAAGCAGTTCCCCATGTGGATGCAGGCATGGAGACGCGTACACGAGAGGCGCCTGGCTGCGCGGGAAAAGGGCCGCAGAGCGGCCAGGAGAGCCATACGGAGGCAGGCCCCCGAGGCCAAGGCCCGCATGCGGGAGGCCGGCCTCATCGCGCTCGACAAATTTCCCGGGCCGGTGGCCCCGTGGTCCGCCCGGCACATTCCGTGCAACACGGTCAGCCGGTTCCGACTCCGGTCAGTGCTCCAGGGCACCGCCCACTGCCCCGTCTGCAACGAGCTGGTCACCGCCGAAGAGAGGAAGTGAGAACAGGCGATCGTAGCTGCGACGGCCCGCCGGACGTACTGGGCCGTCGCGCGGAGCTCAGGCTCCCCACTCGGTCGGGTGATGACTCCAGAACGGCGGAACCCGCCCAGCCCGTGCGACGTAATGCCTTACATGGACCCGATCAACGAGGTACACGTGAAGGAGCCGGGGCTGGTCGTCATCGATGTCGCGGCCGCCGACGACGCGACGGCGTTCGCCTTCCAGGCCGCGCTCGCGGAACAGTGGGCGGCGGCGCCAGCAAGCCGCACAACACGGGATGCGGGCCAGCCCGGCGTACGGCTGCGCTTCTACCTGGATATGCGCCAGCCATTCGACGCGTAGGCGGTGAGACCGCGGCTGCTGAGCACGCCGCCTCGGTCTCACCCAACCCCTACGACAGCGGCGCCAGATGCCGTGGCGCCCCCGCACCCACCACACGGCGAGCCCGGCGGCAGCAGCTCCCGCTCCGTAAGAGAGCCCCTTGGCGAACTGATCCGAAACTCAATCGGTTCTATTCGAGGATGCAGGGGTCCTGCGGGTCTCGGCGGCGAGTGGGGCCTGGTCGCGGGCCCGACTGTGTGGCTTTGTTCACGGGTCGTGGGTTCTGGCACACATTCCGTGAGCGATCTTGAGTCCGGGCTTCACCGGACCTCGATGCCGCGTGGTCCTCGCAGCTCACGTAACGCGCGCGCCTACTGCTGGCGAGAGCCAGCGAGATCATTCACGGAATGTGTGCCAGAACCGGGTCGGGTTCTGGCCCACTTGTTGTGGTCGCGTACTCAGCGTGACCGTCAATCTTCATGCGATGGCCGGTGAGGCCGCCCGGCTTGCAGCCGTTGGGGTACTCGGTTCTGGTAGGCCCCGTAGTCCCAGCTCGGACACCAGGGAGCAAGTGACCCACCGGTAGCTTTTAGTAGGTCAGATCTCCCGTTTCTCGTCGTCGTGCGCGTCGTTGCCAGCGCTGCAGGTCCTTGCGGAGCGGTCCGTAAGCGGCGAGCGTGGCGTCGCAGCTCTCGCTGGCGAGGTCTGGCGAGCGCCAACCTTGCGCGGCTGGCTCCCTGTTGTCCTCACGGGTAGCGGGTCAGCGCGGCGTTGCCTGTCACCCGTGCGGGGCATCACGGCCGAATAGGCTGCCCTGGCACACCGAGCAGCTGAAGGCGGACCGCAGGGAGAGCACGTGGAACTGACAGAGCGCGAGCTGACCAATCCGTGGGAAGGCGTTCTGATTACTCCTGTCGCTGGCGCTGACGTCGGCGTTCTGGTCCTGGCGGGCTCCAGCGGACGCATCGAGCGTGAGAGAGCGCGCATCCTCGCCGAGCAGGGCGTTGCGGCCTTGGCGGTCCGCTGGTTCGGCGGGCCCGGACAGTCTCAGGGAATCTGCGAAGTCCCCTTGGAAACCTTCATCGACGCCGTCGATCTCCTCCGCTCCGGCGGCGCGCGCCGCATCGGCATCCTCGGCGTCTCTAAGGGGGCTGAAGCAGCTCTGCTCACCGCAGTGCACGACCCGCGCGTGGACGTGGTGATTGCGCTGTCACCGACCTCGCGGGTCTGGTGCAACGTCGGACCAGGCCACGACGGCGAACGGCTGCCTTATCGATCGTCCTGGACGTGGCGGGAGCAGCCGCTTCCTTTCGTTCCGATGGACGATTCCTGGACGGCCACACAACCGTCAAGCGGTCCGATGGCCATCCGCGGATGGTACGAACTCAGCGAGGAAACCTTCGGCCATCTGGTTCCCCCAGCGGAGATACCCGTGGAGAAGGCCCGGGCTGATCTGCTGCTTGTCGCGGGTGGCGACGACGCGATGTGGCCGTCCCTGCCCTTCGCCGAACAACTGGCACAACGTCGGCGCTCAGCTGGGGCCCAGGTCCGACTGGTCGCCCGCCACGACGCCGGCCACCGACCACGCCTCCCGGGTGAGAGCCCGGCATCGCCATCCCCGCACTTCCAGTACGGAGGCACGCCCGAAGCGGACGCACTCCTGGGCGCGGCTGCATGGCCACACATCCTTGACGCACTTGGCAGCGGAGCCTGAAAGGCTGCCGGCGGATCATCAACTCGACATCGACTTCGTGCCGGTGGTGTCGAATGCGAAGGTCGATGTCGTGCGCGCGTTCCCGATCGACGCCAACGGCAACGCGTTGTAATTCCGGCGCCGGCGTTCGCATCAGGCAAGCCGGTGGAGTACTACGTCGACGGCCTCGGGGACCAACGGAACAGTGGTTGGTGGTAGCGGCGCTGCCGGTTCTCGCAGTTGGTCCCCGAGGCCGAGGACGCGCCGCCGGGAGCGTCCCACCACCGAGAGCGCGATCTATCTAGCAAGATTGACCGCCCTTACCTGCTTAGCGCGTCAACCGGCGGGCCCCCGACAGCAGACGGCCCGCGTTCCCGCTTGCGGAAAAGCGTGCGGGAACGCGGGCTGGCCGGGCTGGTCAGACGCAGAGCGGCGGCAGCGAGGCGGCGTGGAACATCGTCACGAGGCACTCTCCTTGCCGGTCTCTGCGCCAGGGTCCTGGATCTTCAGCCGCCGGAAGTACGCCTCCAGGGCGTCCTCCACGATGCTCTGCGGGTTCAGCCCGGTCTCCTCGACCGCCACGGTCAACTTCCGGGGCCGGGTCCGGGTGCAGGGCCGCCCGATCCCTCCTATGAACGTGGTGGGTTCATGCTGGCGTGGCGGCGGGTGTCTGCGTACAGCTGTGCTCTGACCCCTGATTTCCCGGGATCACGTCGCACGGGCCCGATCCCTCACGCTGCCTTGGCCGGGTAATCGGTCCAGGTGCGGATGGGTGAGTCGGGGGCGAAGTTGGTTTTCGGTTCGGCGCGGGTGTTGTGCCAGCGGATGTAGGCGCGTCTCCTGGAGGAAGTAGCTGCGCTCGCGGGACCTGTAGTAGCCGAGTAGTGGTCGCACCGTTCCGCAGTCGTCGTGCTCGGTCGTGTCCGACTGCGTCATCACGCCACCGCCCGCTCCGGCCGGGAACACCCGACATCACAGGCGCGCGTGCTGCTCGATGTCTTCTCTGAACTTGGTGAGAGCCTGGTCGGTGAGTGTGGGACGGGTGTCGGCGATGGCAGTGAGGTAGTCCGCGGTGCTGGCCGGCGCGCCTTTACGGTCGGTGACTTCGCGTTCGAATGCGGCGTGGGAGCCTTTGCGGGCGGCGAACTCGATGTCGGCAGGTGTGAACATCTCACTGGCCAGCACCAGTCGGTGCAGGTTGATGTCGTCGGCGGCTGGGCCGAGGTAGCGCTGCCAGATCGCCGCCCGGGCTTTCGGATCGGGGGGACCGACCGGAATGACGTAGTCGAACCGGCCGGGGCGCAGAAACGCCGGATCGAGGGAACGGACGGAGTTGGTGGCGCAGATCAGCAGGCGGTCGTCCTTGTCGCGGAAACCGGGGATCAGCTTGAGCAGTTCGTTGGTGACTCCGTGGCCGGGATCGACGACCTGACCGGACCGGACGCCGGCGATCTCCTCGACCTCGTCGATGAACAGCAGGACGGATTCCAGCACTGCCAGATCGGCGAACGTGTCCCGCAGTGAGGCGGCCAGGCCGCCGGCGGCACCCTCTGTGAGCCGGGAGGGAAAGAGTTCCACGAACGGCCAGGCCAGCCGGGAAGCGACGGCCTTGGCGAAACTGGTCTTTCCAGTACCCGGCGGGCCGAAAAGGATGACGGCTTTCGGTGGCGTCACCCCGTACCGGTCGGCCAGCACGGGCTCGGCCAGCGGCAGCACGATCCGCCGCTCAATGGCTTCTTTCTCTCGTTCCATGCCCGCGAGGGCACCCCAGAGCCCCTGCGGCAGCACCCTCCCGCCAAGCTCCGCGAGCAAACCCGCATCACTCGCGCCGAGGTGCTCGACCTTCTCGTAGAAGATCAACCCGTCGCGAGTGCGGTAACCGGAGTTTTCCAGCGCCGTGGTTCCGGTGGTCCCTGGGGCAAGCAGCGCACCGATTCGGCGTACCCCCTGGATGCGCAGACGCCTCTCGATTTCCGCGATCAGGGCGCTCCCGATTCCGCGGTTACGCCACATCCTTGCGAGCGCCACCAGCGTGATCCAGGCCCGCTCACCCTGGGCCTGCGCCACCGCCATGCCCACCAGGTCCGCGCCGACCACCGCAACCACTGCGGTCCCGCCGGTCCGGGCTGCGGCCATGGCCTCAGAGACGGGAAACACGGGAGGCAGGTCGTCGGCCTGCCGGTCCTGATCCCATATCTGGATCACACGGTCCAGATCGTCGTCATGGAAGTCCCGCAATCGCCACGTCGGCATCATCGCCACCTTGTCGGCACGTCGCCACCGCCTCGCCGACGCCCTGGCCGCGGGCCCTCCAGCGGCCACTCCGCTCCTACTCATTCTCCGCGCCGACCAGATGCCCGTCGAACCGGGCGGGCGTCTACCTCTTCCTTGACCCGCCGGTGGAGTCGCGCGTTGGTAGACCTTGAGCGTCTGACGCCGTAGTTGTCGTCCCAGCGACTGGAGAAGGCTGCGGCCACCGTGGTGGATGCGACCATCCCGCTGTGAACCCACCTGACATCCTGTCCTCAGCCGAGAGCGCGTTCATGCGCAACGCGATGGAGATCGACATCCTGCCCGGCGTCCGTGGCGACCTGGAAGAACCATTGGCATCCGGACCCTCCGCGGAGCTGGCCCCCTTCCTTCTGTCTCTCGTCGACAGGGGCTGGATCGAGGTCTGCCGTGTCATTCCCTGGACTGCTCCTGATGGAAGCCCTGGCTTTCAGCCCGGGTCGCCCATCGCGCGGGGAGACCTGCCAGTGCTTCTGGCCGATGATGACAACTGGGAGTACCCCGACAGCGACGAGTGGATCGGCTGCCTGACTCTGACACTGACCGAGGAGGGGCGGCGGATTCCCTCGTGAGGCGGTGGCCTAGGAGGCCGGCAGCAGCCGATCATTCGCCCATGAGACCCGAAATGCAGACGTTCGTCGCCGGAGGCCCGCAAGGCGAAGACGATCTGTACACCGGTCTGTACGACCCTCAGTTCCTGGAGGAGTTCGACCAGGTTGCGGTCGGCCCGCTCCGCAGGCGTCTCCCGGCCACGCGGAGACAGACCACCACCCGGCGGGATATGGGACATGAGGCTCATTGTTCTCTCGCCGCCCGGTCACATCACGCGGCGCACCGCAGGGCGTCTGAACGGGCCAAGCACTTCCGTATGGCGGTCACAGTCCTTGTCCCCCACCGGCAGGGACCTGCACCGCGCGGCCACCGCGGACGAGCTGATCGGCTCCAGGGCTGCACCAGCACCAGCCGCCTCACCGCGAACTCGAGCCATCAGCAGGCCAATGAGGGAAGACGGCACGCCGCCAGGATCGGGGCGTGACGGCGAACAGGAGGCAGCCACCTGCCCCGGCAAGCACGGTCCCAGCACCGACGACACAGGCGCGGCTCAGCCAGACGTGACCGTGATCGCCGGTCCAAGCGCCGAGTACGGCCGAGCCGAGGAAGAGCACCGTGGCGACGAGGCCGGCCAGGGCAGAGAGATGACGCCGAACCACGCGGCGAGCATCGCACGTGCGCGCGATGCTTTGTCCACATGGTGTGCCTGCGCGCACGCAGAAGGTGGCGTCTCGCGAAGATTGCGCACCATGTGCTGACCGAGACGCAGAGTGGTCTGGTCGCTCGCTGACTTCAGAGCGGGCCGGCGAGTACCCGGAAGACTCTGCTCGCACAGGCGGCTCTTGCCGCAGCGGAGACGGCGGCTTCCGGGATCCACTCGTGGTTGCTTGCTCCCGGCAATGAGAGAGGGCCATTCGTGTGCCCCTTGGGGCATGTTCTGCGGATGTCGGGTGTGAATGAATGTCCGTCGTGAAGATCACGTACCTGTGTGCCGATGGCGCCGTCGTCACGCTGTGCGAGGAATCGGTGTCTACGGCTGTGATCACAGGGTCACGTCGTCCGACCGCCGTCGGCCTCACGAGTGTGACGCCCGCGCCCGCGCAGTCACACGGACAACGGACCCAAGGGGAACGTGCCGGAGATCACATCTGGCTCGGCTCGTCGGTGCACAACCTCACGTGATCTTCGCCAGTCGTCATCGTTGGCCTCGCCCGTGCCCCCACTGTCTCCGCGCGGATGGCCGTCCCAGCCTTGTGCCGCCCCCGCCGGCACCTGAACTCTGCAAAGGTCCCCATGAAGCTCCGTAGAGCCATGGCTGTCGCCGCGGCGACAGCTGTCCTCGCCCCTGTCACGCTCCTGTCCGCGACGGCAGCCGTCGCGACCTCCGACCCCGTCCCTGAATCGTCCGAGAGCGCCCCCGCTCCGGAGGAGTCCGAGACCTCTCCGGCCCCCTCTGCGACCGAGAGCGCGACCGCGCCGACGAAGGACGAGACCCCTCCCGCTCCCGAAGCGTCCGAGTCGTCCCCTGCTCCCCAGACGTCCGAGACGTCTCCAACTCCCGAGAAGAGCACCACGGCTCCGGCCCCTTCCGCGACCGCGACCTCCCCGGTGGACATATGCAACGGGGAGGAGGAGCCGACGCTCGACAAGAACCTGCGCACCACCCTGTCTGGCCTGCCTTCCAAGGTTGTCGCCGGCAGCGGGTTCCACAACTTCAAGCTGAACGTCGTCAACAAGGGCGACAACGCCTACAAGCGTGTCGACCTCGGGGTTTTCGCCGCCCAGGTCGACACCGACACGTGGGAGGAGACCACCGGTCACCTCACCCTGCAGTTCAAGAACCCTGACACGGGCCAGTGGACCGACATCTCGCTCGACGAGAACGACGAGGGCGCCGGCTACCTGGGCTACACCGACGTCCGCGCCAAGGAGTCGCTCTCCATCGACATGCGCCTGAGCGTCGACAAGCGCGCCCCTGATGGCTTCGGCTTCGCCATCACCATCGGCGTCTACGCCGACGACAAGGGCAACTGCGTCTTCGCCGACAACCAGGCGTTCTACGAGTTCGACATCCTCGCCGCCGGCACCAAACCGGGCAACGTCAACGAGGCCGAACCCCAGGAAGGCGGCAAGAAGCCACTCCCGGCCAAGCCGGCGGGTGACACCGAGATCAACCCAGTGGGCACCCTCGCCCAGACCGGCTCCGACTCCAACCTCCCCGTCATCGCGACCATCGGCGGAATCGCCGTCGTCGCCGGAGCCGGCGTCGTCTTCGCCCTCAAGCGCCGCCGCCCGACCACGGCCGCCTGACATAGAGGCATCGGCCCCTCCAACGTGTGACTTGTCCCAGACAGGCAGTTCGAGCGAACGCTGCTCAACCGAACCGCGTGGCGCTGTGCCCTCCGGCCA
>NZ_JBHVFF010000218.1:0-14714 GCF_042801895.1 Streptomyces sp. NPDC057543
CCGGGGATCTGTCCGGAACCCGAGGGCGGCACGTTTCAGCTCGCCGGGGCCATCACCGGTCCGCCCCGGCACGTACCGGCCGTTCGCCCTTGCCGGACCCCTCGGCCCCCTGTCCTGCGGACGCCTTCCCCGGCAGGAACAGCCCGACCACGAGCATGCCCACCAGGGCGATGGCCGCCGAACCGATGGCGGTGACATGCATCGCCCTCAGGAACGCGTCGTTCGCGGCGGCAACCAGCGGGGCGCCCGCCGGGCCCAGCTTGTCCGCGATGCCGAGCGTCGCCTCGATCGACTCCCCCGCCGCCTCCCTGGCACCGGCCGGAACGGCACCGAGGTGCCCTTCGATGCTGCCGCGGTAGACGGTGGACAGCACCGAGCCGAGCACCGCGATCCCGAGCGCCCCGCCGACCTGCCGGAACGTGTTGTTGACCGCCGATCCGGAACCGGCCTTCTCCCTGGGCAGTGCCTGCATCACGGAGACCGTGACCGGCGTCATCACATGGGCCATGCCCGTGCCCTGGACGAAGAAGAGAACGCACAGCACCCAGACCGGCGTGGTGGCGTCGAACAGCGCGAACGCGGCCAGGCCGACCGCGACCAGCAGCATCCCGACGGTGCAGACCGCACGGGCGCCGAACCGGTCGACGACCAGCCGGGCGCGCGGTGCGAAGATCATCTGGGCGGCGGCCAGTGGCAGGATCAGCAGACCGGACTGGAGCGCGCTCCAGCCGCGCACGCTCTGCATGTAGAAGGCGGAGAAGAAGGTCACACCCATCAGCGCGAAGAAGACCAGCGCTATGGCGGCGACGGCCGCGGAGAACGACGGCTCCTTGAAGTAGGTGATGTCGAGGGCCGGGTGGCTGCTGCGCTTCTCGTACCGGACGAACCCGGCCAGGACGACCAGGCCGCCGATGATCGAGGCTAGCACGGCGGGGTCGGCGAAGTCGGCGAGCTGGCCGCCGCGGATGATGCCGTACACCAGCAGGACCAGACCGACGATGGACAGCAGGACCCCGAACGGGTCGATCCGGCCAGGATTGGGGTCCTTGGAGTCCGGCACCAGCGCCACCATCGCGATCAGCGCGACGATCACCACGGGCACGTTGACCAGGAAGATCGAGCCCCACCAGAAGTGTTCGAGCAGCAGTCCGCCGGTGATCGGGCCGATCGCGATGGCGAGGCCGACGCTGCCGGCCCATATCCCGATGGCCTTGGGCTGCTCGTCGCGTTCGAAGACGTTCATCAGGACGGCGAGCGTGGCCGGCATGACGAACGCGGCGCCGAAGCCCATCACGGCACGCCAGGTGATCAGTTCCCCGGGCGAGTCGGACATCGCCGCCAGGGCGGAGCCGACTCCGAACAGCAGGATGCCGAAGAGCAGTACCTTCTTCCGGCCGACGCGGTCGCCGAGCAGGCCCGCGGTGAAGAGGAGACCCGCGAAGACGAGGGTGTAGGCGTTGATCGCCCATTCCAGCTCGCTCTGGGTGGCACCCAGGCCGGTGGGTGCGGGGCTGGCGATGGTCTTGACCGCGACGTTCAGGATCGAGTTGTCCAGCACCACTATGAGCAGGCTGAACATCAGAACGACGAGGATCGCCCAACGGCGGCGATGGACCGCCTCAGGTATCTGGGGCAGGGCGGCGCGAGGGCCCGACGGCATTGACATGCCAGGAGCTTATATTCTTTCGATACGATACCGTCTCGTATTGGAAAGTCTTTACCGGGATGCCGTCGGCGCGCGTGCGCGGGCCCACTTCCCGTGAACGGGCGCGGGATGCCACCATGGAACCGGTCCGGGGACGCCGACAGGGCGCCTCGAGATGACGAAGGAGCCGTTGGCAATGTCGCTGCAGGCTGCGCAGAGCAAGTCCGCCGCATCCCCCGCGGGTGCCCCCACCGACAGCAGCAAGGCGCTGTACGGAGGCAAGAGCACCCGCCGTATCTCCATCCATGACATCGCCGCCGCCACCGAGCGCGGCGAGAAGTGGCCCATGCTCACCGCCTATGACGCGATGACCGCGTCCGTCTTCGACGAGGCCGGTATCCCGGTCATGCTCGTCGGCGACTCGATGGGCAACTGTCACCTCGGTTACGAAACCACCGTGCCCGTCACGATGGACGAGATCGCCATTCTCTCCGCCGCTGTCGTACGGGGCACCAAGCGCGCCCTGATCGTCGGCGACCTGCCTTTCGGGGCGTATCAGGAGGGGCCCGTCCAGGCCCTGCGCAACGCCACCCGGCTGGTCAAGGAGTCCGGCGTCGGTGCGGTCAAGCTGGAGGGCGGTGAGCGCAGCCACGAGCAGATCCGGCTGCTGGTCGACGCCGGTATTCCGGTCATGGCCCACATCGGTCTGACCCCGCAGTCCGTCAACGCGATGGGCTACCGGGTGCAGGGCCGCGGCGAGGAGGCCGCCCAGCAGATGCTGCGCGACGCCAAGGCCGTGCAGGACGCGGGCGCGTTCGCCGTCGTCCTGGAGCTCGTGCCGGCCGAGCTGGCCGCCGAGGTCACCCGCACCCTGCACATCCCGACCGTCGGCATCGGCGCCGGACCCGACACGGACGCCCAGGTGCTGGTCTACACCGACATGGTCGGGCTGACCGGCGGCAAGGTGCCGCGCTTCACCAAGCAGTACGCGAACCTGCGCCAGGTGCTGGGTGACGCGGCGAAGGAGTTCGCGGAGGAGGTCGTGGGCGGCAGCTTCCCCGCCCCCGAGCACACGTTCCACTGATCCCCTCGGGGCCCGGTCGGCCGTACCGGTCCCGGCACGGACCACTGCCCGCACCACCGACAGCCCGCCGACATCCCCCATCGGCGGGCTGTCGGCCCGTTGTCGGTGGACTGTCGGTGGCGCCTGGTCCCATGGTGGGCATGACGCGAATCGACAAGAACCCCAGGAGCGGCACGAACGCCGTCGAGGTCCGGGGACTGGTCAAGCACTACGGCTCGACCAAGGCTCTGGACGGCGTGGACCTCGATGTCCGCGAGGGCACCGTGCTCGGTGTGCTCGGCCCCAACGGTGCCGGCAAGACCACGCTCGTCCGCTGCCTGTCCACGCTGGTCCTCCCCGACGCCGGACACGCCACCGTGGCGGGCTACGACGTGGTGAAGCAGCCCCGGCAGCTGCGCCGCACCATCGGTCTGACCGGGCAGTACGCCTCGGTCGACGAGAAGCTCTCCGGCTGGGAGAACCTCTACATGATCGGGCGGCTGCTCGATCTGCCGCGCAGGACCGCCCGGTCCCGGGCCGACGAGCTCCTGGAGCGGTTCTCACTCACCGACGCGGCCAGGAAGGCCGCGATGGACTACTCCGGTGGCATGCGGCGCCGGCTCGACCTGGCCGCCTCGATGATCGGCAGCCCGGCCGTCCTCTATCTGGACGAGCCGACGACGGGGCTCGACCCCCGGACCCGTAACGAGGTCTGGGACGAGGTGCAGCGGATGGTCGCGGAGGGGGCGACCGTACTGCTCACCACCCAGTACATGGAAGAGGCCGAGCAGCTCGCCAACGAGCTGACCGTCATCGACCAGGGCAGGATCATCGCCCGCGGCGGGGTGAACGAGCTGAAGGCCAAGGTCGGCGGACGCACCCTGCAGATCCGGCCGTCGGACCCGGCGCAGCTGCCCGCGATGGCGCAGGCGATCCGGGAAGCCGGTCTGGACGGGGTCTCGGGCGCGCAGGCCGTCCCGGACGAGGGACTGCTGTACGTACCGATCCTCAGCGACGAGCAGCTGACCGCCGTCATCGGCCTGCTCGGCACCCGGGGCTTCTCGCTGGCGCATGTCGCCACCGCGCTGCCCAGCCTGGACGAGGTCTTCCTGGCCATCACCGGCGAGAAGTCCGCTTCCGCCGCCGCATCGATCCCCGAGGAGGTCGCGGCATGAGCACAGCGACTCTGACGCCCACACCCACCGGGACCGAACCGGCGAAGGCACCCCATGACGAGGGCCGGATCGGGCTGCGCGCCAATCTGCGGCACATCGGAGCGCTGGCCCGGCGCAACGTCCTCCAGATCAAGAAGGATCCGGAGTCGATGTTCGACGTACTCCTGATGCCGGTCATCTTCATCCTGCTGTTCGTGTACGTGTTCGGCGGTTCGGTCGGCGGCAGCATGGGCGGCGGTCGGCAGGAGTATCTGAACTATCTGGTCCCCGGGCTGATGGCGATGATGGGCATGAACATCGCCATGGCGGTCGGCACCGGCGTCAACGACGACTTCCGCAAGGGCGTCATGGACCGGTTCCGGACGATGCCGATCGCCCGCTCCTCGGTCCTCATCGCGAAGATCGTGGTCGAGCTGGGCCGGATGATGATCGCCACGCTGATCCTGCTGGGCATGGGCTTCGCGCTCGGTATGGAGCTGCAGACCTCGGTTCTCGGACTGATCGAGGCGGTCGCGCTGTCGGCGGTGTTCGGTGCCGCCATCATGTGGATCTTCATCCTGCTCGGGCTGGCCATGAAGACGGCCCAGGCGGTTCAGGGAATGGGGATGATCGTGCTGATGCCGCTCCAGTTCGGCTCCTCGATCTTCGCCCCGACCAAGACGATGCCCGGCTGGCTCCAGACGTTCACCGACTACAACCCGCTGTCCAATCTGGCGGACGCGGCGCGCGGCCTGATGATGGGCGGACCGGTCGCCCACTCGGTGTGGGTGACGCTCGGCTGGGCCGCGGTGATCACCGCGGTGATGGCGCCGCTCGCGGTCGCCAAGTTCCGCAAGAAGTCCTGAGATCAGGTCCCGATGCCGGCCGGTGCCGGTGCCCGTGCCGGTACGCGGTCGGCCGGTGGTCGGTGCCGGTACGTACGCGGTCGGCCGGTGGTCGGTGCCGGTACGTACGCGGTCGGCCGGAGGTCGGTGCCGGTACGTACGCGGTCGGCCGGAGGTCGGTGCCGGTACATACGCGGTCGGCCGGAGGTCGGTGCCGGTACATACGCGGTCGGCCGGAGGTCGGTGCCGAGGTTCACTCCCGGTACGCGTCGACGAGGGCGGTGGCCTCCTCCAGGGTGAGGCCGCCGCCCTCGGCGTACGCGGCGTCGTAGGCGGCCCGGCCGAGGACGGCGACGGCCAGTTCCTCCGCTCTGGCGTAGTCGTGCCGCTCCCTCGACGTCGGCACATGCCCCCGGGGCAGCAACTGCCGGCCGGCCCCCAGCAGCCGGGCCGCGAGCGTGGCCCGTCGCTCGCCGCCGATTCCGGCCAACGCCCGTGCGATGGTGACGAGATGGAGGACGGACATCTGGGGTGCCACCATCTGCGACAGTGTGTCGTGGGACCGCGCCAGCGCTTCCAGACCCCGGGACAGGGCCTCGACGTACAGTCCGTCCTCGTTGTCCAGCCAGGCCAGCCCGCCCATCACGAACCCCTCGAAGATCGCCATGGTCTCGGAGCGGAACTCCTCGCTCAGCAAGGCCAGTTGACCGCGCGCCTCGGTCGTGCGGCCACTGCTGCCCAGCCACAGCGCGAGCTGGAGCCGGGCGATGGGCCTCGCCTCGTGCCCCGTCCCGTGCTCCTCGGCGATCACCTCGCGGAGGATCTTCTCGCCCTCGTCGCCCCGGCCCATTTCGGTGAGGACGGACGCGTATCTGGCGCGCAGGACCGCCACCTGGGACTGGGCGCCGAGCCGCTCCGCGTAGCCGATGGCCGCCCGGAAGTCGTCGGCCGCGCGCGGGTAATCGCCCCGTCTCTCGTTGGCCTCGCCCCGGGAGGAGAGCGCTTCGGCGACGCCCCAGTCGTCGCCGAGCCGGCTGAAGATCTCCAGGCTCTCGTCCGCGTCCGTCCGCGCGTCGCCCGCCCATTCGACCCGGTTGGCCAGCACGTTCGCCCGCATCTGGAGGGCCCCGGCCAGCTCCCATTCATAGCCGTACTCGCGGCTGGCGCGGACCGTTTCGTCCAGCAGCTCCCGCAGATCGCCGGGCTCACCGGTGAGCATGACGGCGAAGAACCAGAGCGACGCGGGGGTGCGGCAGGTCTGCGGCTGGCCCGCCCGGTAGGTGTCCGCGATGACGCGCAGCCGGGCCATGCCCTTCTGGTCGGCCCACACGTTCTCGGAGTGGTCCATGCTGACCAGCTGGACCAGCGCCACCTGGCGCCGCGCCTCCTGGAGCAGTTCGGGCGACATGGGCGGCGGCGCGTCGGTGCAGCGTTCGTGGAGGGACGGCGCGGGCTCGGCGGGCGGCGCGAAGGGGTCGGGGCCCAGCGCGGCGGTCGCGTCGGCCCACTGGAGGGCGTCGGTGCGCAGATCGCGCATCTGCCAGTACCAGCAGAGCGACAGCACCATGCAGAGCGCCTCCTGCTCGTCGCGGGCGGCGACGGCACGGCGCAGGGCGGTGCGGATGTTCTCGTACTCGCGCTGGAGGAGGTCGATGGCGGGCCGCTGTCCGGCGCC
Organism: Streptomyces sp. NPDC057543; assembly: GCF_042801895.1. Classification (NCBI taxonomy): domain Bacteria; kingdom Bacillati; phylum Actinomycetota; class Actinomycetes; order Kitasatosporales; family Streptomycetaceae; genus Streptomyces; species Streptomyces sp. NPDC057543. Next base: position 6,383 of record NZ_JBHVFF010000218.1, read on the forward strand.
GCGGAGTTCGGGGTCCGTGGTACGGGCCAGCTCCCGGAAGTACACCAGGTGGTGGCGCTCCACGGTGTTCCGCTCCCCGGTCCCGTCGAGCCGTTCGGCGGCGTATTCGCCGACGGTCTCCAGCAGCCGGTAGCGCATCTCGCCGTCGTCGGCGGGCGCGGAGACGACGAGGGACTTGTCGACGAGCGAGCCGAGCAGCCCGGCGACCTCGCGCGCGTCCATCGGCCCGTCGGCGCAGACGGCCTCGGCGGCGGCCAGGGTGCAGCCGCCCGCGAAGACCGAAAGGCGGCGCAGGACGGCGCGTTCGGCGGCGTCGAGCAGGTCCCAGGACCAGTCGACGACGGCGCGCAGGGTCTGCTGTCGGGGCAGTACGGTACGGGCCCCGCTGGTCAGCAGGCGGAACCGGTCGTCGAGCCGGTCGGCGATCTGGCGCGGGGTGAGCATCCGCAGCCGGGCGGCGGCGAGTTCGATGGCGAGCGGCAGTCCGTCGAGGCGGCGGCAGATCTCGGTGGCGGCGGCCGCGGTCTCCTCGTCGGCGTCGATCCGGAAGCCGGGCCGCGCGGCGGCGCCGCGGTCGGCGAGCAGCCGGAGCGCCATCGGGTCGGGCAGCGGGTCGACGGGGCGGACGAACTCGCCCGGCACGCCGAGGGGTTCACGACTGGTCGCGAGCACGGTGAGTTCCGGACAGTGGGAGAGCAGATGGTCCGCGAGGGCGGCGGCGGCCCCGACGAGGTGTTCGCAGTTGTCCAGGAGGAGCAGCATGCGGCGCCGGGAGCAGTGCTCGGTGAGACGTACCAGGGGGTCGCTCGCGTTCCCTTCGGCGACCCGGAGCTCCTCGGCGCCCGCTCCGCGCAGCACGGTCTCGCGGGCGCCGACGGCGGTCAGCACGGCCTCCGGTACGGCCTCGGGGTCGTCGACGGGGGCGAGTTCGGCCAGCCAGACGCCGTCCGGCCAGGCGGGGGCGACGGATTCGGCAGCCTCCTGGGAGAGCCGGGTCTTGCCCGCGCCGCCGGGGCCCAGGAGGGTGACCAGCCGGGCGTGCGCGAGGTCCGCGCGCAGGGCGTCGATGTCCCCTTCGCGCCCGACGAAGCTGGTGAGCCGGGCCCGGAGGTTTCCCTGCGGCGGGGCGGTGGGGGGCCGGTGCGGGTGGGCAGTCGTGGCGGGTGTTGTCGCGGTGGCGGGGGTGGCGGGCTCGGCCTCCGTGGTCTCGGTGGCCGCGACCACCGGGGCCACGCCACCCGCTGGGCCCGCCGGTTCCTGGCTCAGCAACTCGGCATGCAGGGAGCGCAGTTCGGGTCCGGGGTCGGTGCCGAGCCGGTCGGCGAGCACGGTGCGCACCTCGTCGTACGCGGCCAGCGCCTGCGCCGTACGCCCGGCGTCGCGCAGCGCCCGCAGCCGCAGCGCCTGGAGCGGTTCGTCGATCGGGTGCTCGACGCAGAGGGCGGCCAGTTCGGGCAGGGCCTCGTCCGCGCGGCCGAGCGCGAGGGCCGCGGCGAGCCTGCCGCGGCGGGCGTCCAGGCGGCGGGTCGCCCAGCGCGCCGCGAGGGCGCCGCGGTCGGGCAGATCGGCCAGGGCCGGTCCGCGCCACAGGGCGAGCGCGCCGTCGAACGCGGCCTGGGCCTTCGCCGCGTCGCCCTCCTCCAGCGCCCGCGCCCCCTCCCCCGCGAGCCGCTCGAAGCGGTACAGGTCGACCGCGTCCGGCTCGGCGGCGAGCTTGTAGCCGCTCTCCGCCGAGGCGACCGCCGCATGGCCGAGGGCCCGCCGCAGCCGTCCGACGAGCGCCTGCAGGGCACCCACCGCGTCGGCCGGCGGGTCGCCGTCCCACACCTCGTCGACGAGCACGGCGGCCGGGACGGTGCGGCCGGGACGCAGGGCGAGGACGGTGAGCAGGGCGCGCAGCCGCGCCCCGCCGAGCGCGACGGCCGTGCCGTCGTCGCCGAGTACCTGGGTGGTGCCGAGGATGCAGTAGCGCACGCGCCTATTCTCCGCGACCGGGATCGGTCAGTGGACATACGTACGTCCGCACCCGCGTGCGGTATGTGCGCGGTGCCCGCGGTGTGCGCCGTGCGCCGGGGTCGTTCGTCATGGTCCCACCCTTCACGGAACCACCGCCCCGACGCGAGACGTTTACGACGTGTCGCCTGTACGGTCGCTCTCGCCGCGCACCGCCCGTCCCCCTTCCGGTCAGCCACCAGGAGTTCGCCGATGACCACCGCAAGTGCCCGCAGCGACCGGCGGATCAGCCCGGTCTTCCTCGGGATCCTCGCCGTGATGGCGGTGTCGGGCTGGGCGGTGTGGACGGATTTCGCACAGCAGCCCGGGGTCGCGGTCTTCCTCTTCGTGACGGCGGCCTGGGTGGTGTCGCTCTGTCTGCACGAGTACGCGCACGCCCGTACCGCGCTGCACAGCGGGGACATCTCCATCGGATCGAAGGGTTATCTGACCCTCAATCCCCTGAAATACACCCATGCTCTGCTGAGCATCGTGCTGCCGGTGCTGTTCGTGATCATGGGCGGTATCGGTCTGCCCGGCGGTGCGGTCTTCATCGAGCGGAGCCGGATCAGCGGGCGTTGGAGGCACAGCCTGATCTCCGCGGCGGGCCCGCTCATGAACGTGCTGTTCGCGTTCGTCTGCACGGCGCCGTTCTGGCTGCACGCGCTGGACGGCGTCCCGGCCTTCTTCCAGTACGCGCTGGGATTCCTGGCACTGCTCCAGATCACCGCGGCGATCCTCAACTTCGTCCCGGTGCCGGGGCTGGACGGCTACGGCGTGATCGAGCCCTGGCTCTCGCACCGGATCCGACGGCAGGTCGAGCCGTTCGCCCCGTTCGGGCTGATCGCGGTCTTCGGCATCCTGTGGATTCCCGAGGTCAACCACGTGTTCTTCGACGCGATCCATTCCCTGTTGCGGGCACTGGGCGTCAGCGACTTCACGACGTACTGCGGTTTCGACACCTACCGCTTCTGGCGGTCGGCCGACCCGGTCTGCGCGGTCGGCCTCTGATCCGCCCCTCAGCCGGCGGACCGTGCGCGCTGCCGGCGCAGGTAGAACCACGCCATGTTGGACGAGAGCCCGGCCAGCAGCACCCAGACGATCCCGAGCAGGCTGCCCTGGACGAACGAGATCACGGCCGCGACGACGGCCAGGACGCAGACGGCGATGGCGTAGAGAGCGAGGCGGGGCATGAGGAACGGCTCCTGTCCGGGGTGATGCGTGGTCCCGTCCAGTGTCCCTCATGCCCCTTTCCGCTCGCCGCAGGGTGCGCCGGGAACAACCCTCGGGGGCCGGAGAGCCGCTCAGACGTCGGTGGTGCGCAGACCGGCGTGCGCCTTGTAGCGGCGGTTGACGGAGATCAGGTTGGCGACCAGCGACTCGACCTGGTGCGCATTGCGCAGCCGCCCGGCGAAGATGCCGCGCATGCCGGGAATCCGGCCCGCCAGCGCCTGTACGAGGTCGGTGTCGGCGCGGGCCTCGCCGAGCACCAGCACATCGGTGTCGATCTCCTCGATGGCCTCGTCCTGCAACAGCACCGCCGAGAGGTGATGGAAGGCCGCGGTGACCCGGGACTCCGGCAGCAGGGCGGCGGCCTGCTCGGCGGCGCTGCCCTCCTCGGGCTTCAGGGCGTAGGCACCCTTCTTGTCGAAGCCGAGCGGGTTGACGCAGTCGATGACGAGCTTGCCCGTGAGTTCGTCGCGCAGCGACTCCAGGGTCTTGGCGTGGCCGTCCCAGGGCACGGCGACGATCACGACGTCGCTGCGCCGCGCGCACTCCGCGTTGTCGGCGCCCTCGATGCCGTGGCCCAGCTCGTCGGCTGCGGTCTGTGCGCGGTCGACGGCACGGGAGCCGATGATCACCTTCTGCCCGGCGCGGGCGAACCGGTAGGCGAGCCCGCGGCCCTGCGGCCCGGTACCGCCGAGTACGCCGACAGTCAGCCCGGAGACGTCGGGGAGGTCCCAGGGGTCCTTGGCGGGGGGCTTGGCTGCGCTGCCACTGTCATTCGTAGTCATGGCTGTGACATTACTGCCCGCCACGAACGGGGAGCAGTTCCAGTCCCACTGAGGGATCCGTCGCTCCACGACGGCTCCGATCGGCTGGTTCGGAGCCGTTCCCCGGTGCCGGGCGATGCTTCTGCGGCATGATGCCGGGCCATGGATGCCGTACGCGTCGCCCTGCTGCGTGAAGTGCTCGCCGGGACCGAGTGGCCCGCCGCGGCCCGGCGGTTCGCCGCGGCGCTCAGGTCGTCCGTCGTCCCGCACGGCGGCGGGCTGCTGCTGGTGGGGACGGCGGCGTACGAGCCGTGGCATCTGGCGGCCCATCTGGTCGACGAGTCCACCTGGTCCGGGCTGCCGGAGCTTGCCCCCACCCTGGTACGCCACCGGGTCGAGCCTGGCGACCCGGCGCATCTGGCCGTCGGTCTGGGCCGGATCGAGGCGGCCGGGCGGGGCGAGACGCTACTGCTGGTGGCCCCGGAGCGGCCCGGTGCCGGACTGCTGGAGCGGGTCCACGACGCCCGCCGGGCCGGGGCGACGGTCCTCTCGCTGGACGGTGGCGATCCGGAGGTGCGGGGGCTCGCCCACGAGACGCTTGCGGTGACCGGCACCGACGACGTCGACCTGGACACCGTGCAACATCTGGTGAGCGCGGCGGCCGGCGAGAACAGCGCCCCGGCGCCGCGCGGCAACCGCTTCCGGGACCGGCTGTCCCGGCTCGCCGACCAGCTGACGGCCCCGCCACCGGCCCGCTGGTGAACGTCCCGGGTCCACGACGGGAGCCGTCGCACCCCCGGGCCACCAGCTTCTGAGGGGCTCCCCGCCTCCAGGAAAATCTGTTGCAAACAGCATCTACGGCGCCGGACCATGACCCCTCGTGACCTCAGCTCCCTCCCCGGCGGCGGCCCGGCTCTCCGCCCTGCTGCCGGACCTCTCGCCCCTGCGTTCGTCGGCCGACTTCCGGCTGCTCTGGGTCCAGGGTCTGGTGACGTACTTCGGCAGCTTCATGGCACTGATCGCGCTGCCGCTCCAGATCAAGGAGCTGACGGGTTCACCGCTGGCCGTCGGTGCGATGGGCACGGTCGAGCTGGTGCCGCTGGTGGTCTTCGGTCTGTACGGCGGGGCCCTCGCGGACTCCGCGGACCGCCGCAAGGTGATCCTGGGCACCGAGGCCGGGCTGGGGGTGCTGGCTCTCGTCCTCCTGGTGAACGCCGCACTGCCCGACCCGATGCTCTGGCCGCTCTATCTGGTGGCGGGCGGGGTCTCCGCGCTCGCCGGGCTCCAGCGGCCCGCGCTGGACTCCCTGATGGCCCGGATCGTGCCGCACGACCAGCTGACCGCCGCCGCCGCGCTGAACTCGCTGCGCTGGCAGTTCGGCGCGATCACCGGCCCGGCGGTGGCGGGACTCGTGGTGGCCTACGCCGGGCACGCCACGGCGTACACGGTCACGGTGGTCACGTTCACCGTGTCCGTGCTGCTGTGTCTGCGGCTGACCCCCGCGCCGCCCGCCCAGGACAGCCCGAAGCCTTCACTGCGCGGCATAGCCGAGGGGGCGAGATACGCCTGGAGCCGGCCGGTGCTGCTGGGGACGTACGCGGTCGACCTGGCGGCGATGTTCTTCGCCTTCCCGAACACGATCTTCCCGTTCCTCGCGGACGAGCTGGATGCCCGGTGGTCGCTGGGGTTGATGTACGCGGCGGGGTCCGTCGGCTCGCTGGTCCTGGGTCTGACCAGCGGCTGGACGTCACGGGTGCGGCGGCACGGGCTGTTCGTCGTGTTCGGGGCGGCGGTCTGGGGGATGGCGATCGCGGCTGCCGGGTGGTTCGGCGACGTGTGGCTGGTGCTGGTCTGCCTGGCGGTGGCGGGCGCGGGCGACATGCTCAGCGGTCTCGGCCGCTCCACGATCTGGAACCAGACCATCCCGGAGGAGCTGCGGGGCCGACTCGCGGGCATCGAGGTGCTCTCGTACAGCGTCGGCCCGCAACTGGGTCAGGTGCGGGCCGGCGCGATGGCGGGCTGGACGGGGACCCGCTCCGCGGTCTGGAGCGGTGGTGTGGCGTGCGTGGCCTCGGTCGCGCTGCTCACCGCGGCGCTGCCGAAGCTGCTGACGTACGACTCCGGGACGGACGAGGACGCGGTACGCGGGCGCGCGCGGCGCAGCGCGGAGAAGGCTGCGGAATCCAGCCCCTCCGGCGCCTGAGGAGCGGACGTCCGGGGGCAGGGCCCCCGGTCATCGCTCCACTCACGCCTCGGGGTCGGGCGGCGTTTCCCGGTCGTGCCACTTGGGGTCCGTCTCCCATTCGAGATTCCGCTCCTGCGCGGTCTCCATCGCGTGCCGCGCCGCCTCGGGGGAGGTATACGGTCCGAAGCGGTCCTTGGCCGGACACTCGGGGCCCTCCTCGACCTTCTGGTGCTGCAGGCAGTAGTACCACTCGCCCGGTTTGCCGACCGTGCGCTTCTTGAACAGGGCCATTTCCGGCTCCTTCCCTCGGTGCCATGCTGCCCCACGCACGCTGGTTAGACTCGCTGACATGTCTGGCCAGTCGCTGCTCGCACCCGGGGAGATCACTCCCATCCGTACCGTGCCCGGAAACATCCGGCGCCCCGAATACGTGGGCAAGCCGGCCCCCACCCCGTACACCGGTCCGGAGATCCAGGACGCCGACACCGTCGAGCGCATGCGCATCGCGGGGCGAATCGCCGCGCAGGCGATGGCGGAGGCCGCCAAGCACATCGCCCCGGGCGTCACGACGGACGAACTCGACCGGGTCGCCCATGAGTTCATGTGCGATCACGGCGCCTACCCGTCGACGCTCGGCTACCGCGGATTCCCCAAGTCGCTCTGCTCCTCGCTCAACGAGGTGATCTGTCACGGCATCCCGGACTCCACGGTGCTGCGCGACGGCGACATCGTGAACCTCGACGTCACGGCGTACATCAACGGTGTGCACGGCGACAACAACGCCACGTATCTCTGCGGCGACGTGGACGAGGAGTCCCGGCTGCTCGTGGAGCGCACCGAGGAGTCGCTGAACCGGGCCATCAAGGCGGTCCGGCCCGGGCGGCAGGTCAATGTGATCGGGCGGGTCATCGAGTCGTACGCGAAGCGCTTCGGGTACGGGGTGGTGCGGGACTTCACCGGGCACGGGATCAGTTCCTCGTTCCACTCCGGACTGATCATTCCGCACTACGACAGCCCGCACGCGACCACCGTGATGCGGCCCGGCATGACGTTCACCATCGAGCCGATGCTGACGCTGGGCACCCATGAGTACGACATGTGGGACGACGGCTGGACCGTGGTGACGAAGGACCGCAGGCGCACCGCCCAGTTCGAGCACACGCTGGTGGTGACGGAGACGGGCGCCGAGATCCTGACGCTCCCGTAACCACCGACCACACTGATCCTTCGGTTCCTTCGAAAGCGGCCATCTCCGGGTGGCCGCTTTCGCGTACTCCCGCGCGAAAGCGGAACCCGGCGTATCGTTTTTACCGACAGACCGTCGGGAAGTTGTTGACTTAGGTAAGCCTAAGTAGGAAGATCGGAGTTGTCGACAGCCGCCGCCGTACGTGGTCGCTGCGGCATTTTTTCGTCTCTTCCCGGACTTTCCCGTCCCCTCGGTCCCCGGAGGCCCGCCTTGGACGCAATCGCCGCCGCCACCCCCTTCTCGACGCTCATCCGCACCGCGTCGCACGAACAGCACGCCGAGGCGGAGACCTCGACCTTCATGAGCGATCTGCTGGGCGGGCGCCTGGGTGTGGACGCGTACACGCGCTACACCGAACAGCTGTGGTTCGTGTACCGGGCGCTGGAAGAGGGGGCGCAGGCGCTGCGGAGCAACCCGGTCGCCGGTCCGTTCATACGGTCCGAGCTGATGCGCACCGCGGAGCTGGAGCGCGATCTGACCCATCTGCGGGGTGCGGACTGGCGGGAGGGCCTGGAGCCGCTGCCCGCCACGGCCGCGTACGCCACCCGGGTCGCCGAGTGCGCCCGTACCTGGCCCGCCGGTTACGTCGCGCACCACTACACGCGCTATCTCGGCGACCTCTCGGGCGGCCAGATCATCCGCGACAAGGCGGAGAAGACCTGGGGCTTCGCGCGCAAGGGTGACGGGGTCCGGTTCTATGTCTTCGAGGAGATCTCCAATCCCGCCTCGTTCAAGCGGGGTTACCGCGAGCTGCTGGACGCGGTGAACGCGGACGACCTGGAGAAGCAGCGCATCGTCGACGAGTGCAAGCGCGCGTTCGCGCTGAACACGGCGGTGTTCCGGGAGTTGGGCGACGTTTTCCCGCTCAGCGCCTAGCGTCTCGGCGGCGCGGCCGGCGGGGTGACGGGGGTGCAC
>NZ_JBHVFF010000219.1:0-14691 GCF_042801895.1 Streptomyces sp. NPDC057543
CCCTTGGTCGGGTGACCGCCCTTCGTCGCGCCTGTGGGGCTTACTTGCCCTTGGCGGCTTCCTTGAGCTTGGAGCCCGCGGAGACCTTCACGCTGTAGCCGGCCGGGATGTTGATCGGGTCGCCGGTCTGCGGGTTACGAGCGGTGCGAGCGGCACGGTGGGTGCGCTCGAAGGTCAGGAAGCCGGGGATGGTGACCTTCTCGTCGCCCTTGGCGACGATCTCACCGACGGTCTCGGCGAGGGCGGCCAGCACGGCGTCGGCGTCCTTGCGGGTCACCTCGGCGCGGTCGGCCAGGGCGGCCACCAGCTCACTGCGGTTCATGTTGTTACTCCCGTGTTCTTCTTGCCTGTGAGGCGTGAGATCGAAGCCGATGCTGCCAGGGCCCTCGGACAGTCCCCGGACCCGGGTCTGTCGTCAGACCCTCGCGCCCGATTACGCATCCTGCCCCCACCTGCGGCGGTAACGCCAATCCGGCACCCTCCGGAGTCACACGAAAAGCACCCTCGCCTCGTCGTGGTGACGTTCCGTCGACTCTCCGAAAGCAGTCCGCAGCGGATGCGGGGCTATGCGGGACGCGCCGCCCGCCCACCCTAAAGGGGCGTTTGGGGCGCCGCGACCCGCGACGCGCCGTAGCTCAGGCCAAGCTGGGGCCTGCCGCACCGCCACCCTCGGTCTTCGCCGCGTCGCGGACGGCACCGGCGACCGCTCCCGCGACCCTGTCGTTGAAGACCGACGGGATGATGTAGTTCGCGTTCAGTTCGTCCTCGGCGACGGTCTCGGCGAGGGCGCCCGCCGCGGCGAGCATCATCTCCGTGTTGACGGTACGGGACTGGGCGTCCAGCAGACCGCGGAAGACACCCGGGAAGACCAGCACGTTGTTGATCTGGTTCGGGAAGTCGGAGCGGCCGGTGGCGACAACTGCCGCCGACCGGCGGGCGATTGCCGGGTCCACCTCGGGGTCCGGGTTCGCAAGCGCGAACACGATCGCACCGTCCGCCATGGCGGCGACATCGGTGCCGTCCAGCACGTTCGGGGCGGAGACGCCGATGAAGACGTCGGCGCCCACCACGGCCTCCTTGAGGGTGCCGGTGATGGACTCGGGGTTGGTGTTGTCGGCGATCCAGCGCAGCGGCGAGTCGGCGCCGGCGGAGACGAGGTCCTCGCGGCCCGCGTGCACCACGCCGTGGATGTCGGCGACGACGGCGTACTTGACGCCCGCGGCGATGAGGAGCTTCAGGATGGCCGTACCGGCCGCTCCGGCGCCGGACATGACGACCCGTACGTCCCCGATTCCCTTGCCCACCACGCGCAGTGCGTTGGTCAGCGCGGCCAGGACCACGATCGCGGTGCCGTGCTGGTCGTCGTGGAAGACGGGGATGTCGAGGGCCTCGCGCAGCCGTGCCTCGATCTCGAAGCAGCGCGGGGCGGAGATGTCCTCCAGGTTGATGCCCGCGAAGCCGGGGGCGATCGCCTTGACGATCTCGACGATGGCGTCGGTGTCCTGGGTGTCCAGGCAGATCGGCCAGGCGTCGATGCCGGCGAACCGCTTGAAGAGGGCCGCCTTGCCCTCCATCACCGGGAGGGCGGCCATCGGGCCGATGTTGCCGAGACCGAGCACCGCGGAGCCGTCCGTCACAACTGCGACGGAGTTGCGCTTGATGGTGAGGCGACGGGCGTCCTCGGGGTTCTCCGCGATCGCCATGCAGACCCGGGCCACACCCGGGGTGTAGATCATCGAGAGGTCGTCACGGTTGCGGATGGGGTGCTTGGACGCCATCTCGATCTTGCCGCCGAGGTGCATCAGGAACGTACGGTCGGAGACCTTGCCCAGCACGACACCCTCGATGCCGCGCAGGTTTTCGACGATCTCGTCCGCGTGCGCGGTGGAGGTGGCGGCGATGGTGACGTCGATCCGCAGCTTCTCGTGGCCGGAGGCGGTCACATCGAGGCCGCTGACCGAACCGCCGGAGGACTCCACGGCCGTGGTGAGCTGGGAGACCGCTGTGCCGCTCGCGGGCACCTCCAGCCTGACCGTCATCGAGTACGAGACGCTGGGCGCCGTTGCCATGGCCGAGTCCTTCGCTTTCCTTAGCTTCTTTGCCGCGCGGCCGGGGCGCTCACCTCGGTCACGCTTCCCGATCGTCGCACCTACTGGCTGGTAGCCGGTAATGAGTGCCATGTTTCGGAAAGTAGTTTCCACCATACGAGAGATGACCGCTTCAGCGGAACCCCCATGGTCCGCGGCATCCTGCTCCGGTGGTCCCCGGCATCCGGAGTCCGTGGTCCGTGGTCCGTGAACAAGACCCGTGGTCCCGTAAACAAGAACAGACCCGCGCCACCGGAAAGTGACGCGGGTCTGTCTTCTTGGTCAAGCGGCACCGACCCGCCATGCTCGCCTCGCGGCAAGTGGTCGCTCGAAGCGACGAAGGTTGGGCCCGGGGGCTTGGATCGAGCCGGTGCCGACACCAGGCTAACAAACACCCCGGGGATGCGATTCCCGTGGGACGGACGGATTCAGAAATCCGTCCGCCCGGTGGTATCTCCGCTCCCCGTCCCGGCGTCAGTCCCTCAGCAGGTCCGGGACGCCGTCCTCGTCGGGCAGGTCCCGCTCCCCCGAGACCACCGTGAGCTGCTGCGTCGCCCGCGTCAGCGCCACGTACAGCACCCGCAGACCGGCCGGGGACTCGTCCGCGATCTCCGCGGGCGAGACGACCACCGTGGCGTCGTACTCCAGGCCCTTCGCCTCCAGGCTGCCCAGCGCCACCACCCGCTCACCGAGATCGGCGAGCCAGTCGCGGGCCTGCGCCCGGCGGTTCATCGCGACGACCACGCCCACCGTGCCGTCCACCTCGGCCAGCAGCCGCCGCGCCTCCTCACGCACCGAGGCGGCCAGATCGCCGTCCCTTACGGTCTCGAAGCGCGGCTTCACGCCCGTGGAACGGACCGCGGCCGGTGACTCCATCCCGGGCATCGCGAGCGCCAGGACCTTCGAGGCCAGCTCGGCGATCTCCGCCGGGTTGCGGTAGTTGACCGTGAGGGTGAAGCGGCGGCGCGGCCGGTTGCCGAGCGCCTCGTCGCGCGCCCGGGCGGCCTCGTCCGGATCGGACCAGGAGGACTGCGCCGGGTCTCCGACGATCGTCCAGGTGGCGTGCCGGCCGCGGCGGCCGACCATGCGCCACTGCATGGGCGTGAGGTCCTGCGCCTCGTCGACGATGACGTGCGCGTACTCCGTGCGCTCCGCAGCCAGCCGCTCGGCCCGCTCGCGCTGGGTCTCCTCGCGCTGCGGCATGAGCTCCTCCAGACCGGAGAGCTGGTCCAGCGGATCGAGGTCGCGCTTCTTCTTCGGCCGGTACGGGGTGCCGAGCAGCATCTGCAACTCGTCGAGGATCGCCACGTCATGCACGGAGAGCGGCCCGTTCCCATTTCTGTCGAGCCGCTTCAGGGAGCGGGCGAGGCGGCGCACCTCGCCCTGGTTGAGGACCCGGCGCGCCCAGCGGCCGAGCCGCTTCTCGTCGGCCATCGCGGCAAGCACCCCGCGGGGGGTGAGTTCGGGCCACCAGGCGTTCAGGAAGTCGAGGAAGGGGGCCTCGGTGGAGACGTCCTCGTCGAAGGAGGAGCGCAGCTCGGCGGCCAGTTCGGGGTCGGTGTAGCGGCCCCGGCCGGAGGACTTGTTCCACAGGGCGTCCAGGAGCATTCTGCGGGCGCGCGGGCGCAGCAGGTTGACCGGGGCGGTGCCGCCGAGGACGGACTGCCGGATGCGGTGCAGCTCGTCGGCGTTCAGCTCGACCCGGGCGCCGAAGGCGACGACCCGCAGTCGGGTGGGGGTGGCCGGGGGCTCACCGGCGCGGCCGGTCGCCTCGGATTCATCGGGTACGCCGGTCGCGCCGGTTTCTTCGGTTGCGTCGCCGAAGGACAGCTGGCCGTCCCGGTCCGCCGCCGCCCTGCGGGTCGTGCCGGGCTGTTCCAGTGCGCCGCGTGCCGCCTTGCGCACCACCTGGAGCATCCGGGAGGAGCCCTTGATCCGGGCGACGGCGGGATCGTCGTACGTGGTGGCGCCCTCGACGCCGGCCGCCTCGTCGGAGAGCGAGCCGACCGCGCGGATCGCGACCTGTCCCTCCTCGCCCAGCGACGGCAGCACGCCTTCGGTGTACGCGACGAGGAGCGGGGTCGGCGAGACGACGAGGATGCCGCCCGCGTACCGGCGCCGGTCCTGGTAGAGGAGGTACGCGGCACGGTGCAGGGCGACGGCGGTCTTGCCGGTGCCGGGGCCGCCGGAGACCTCGGTGACGGACGCGGCGGGGGCCCTGATCACCAGGTCCTGTTCGGCCTGGATGGAGGAGACGATGTCCCGCATGGTGTGGCTGCGGGCCTGCCCCAGCGCCGCCATCAGGGCGCCGTCGCCGATGACCGGGAGCTTTTCGCCGCCCAGGCACGCGGTCAGCTCGGGGCGCATCAGGTCGTCCTCGACGCCGAGGACCTTGCGGCCCTTGGAGCGGATGACCCGGCGGCGGACCACTCGTCCCGGCTCCTTCGGCGTCGACCGGTAGAACGGTGCGGCGGCCGGTGCGCGCCAGTCGATGACCAGGGGCGCGTAATCGGCGTCGAGGACTCCGATCCGGCCGATGTGCAGCGTCTCCGCGATGTCGGCGGAATTGTCGTCGCGTACGGCGTCGTCGGCCGGTTCGACGGAGGTGTACGCACCGTCCGGACCGCGTTCGCCGTCCTTGCCGAGCAGCAGATCGATCCTTCCGAAGAGGAAGTCCTCGAACTCGCTGTTCAGCCGGTTGAGGTGGATCCCGGCCCGGAACACCTGGGCGTCACGCTCGGCAAGCGCTCCCGGGGTACCGACCTGGCCGCGCTTGACGGCGTCATTCATGAGAAATTCCGCCTCGTGGATCTTCTCTTCGAGGCGGTGATAAACACGGTCGAGATGTTCCTGCTCGACACCGATTTCCCGGTCCCGCAACGAATCGACAGCGGCATCCTGCGCGGCCACCGAGGCCCCCTTCTGACGTGCATTTGGGCAGCCGTCAACTTTATGCGAAAGGGTGGCCGCCGCGCACCTGCCATACGATCACGCCTTGATCTCCACCAGCCGCCTGCCCTCGAACGTACGCACCTCGAAGTGGTCGATGTCGCCGCGGTCCATGGCCGCGCCGCCGTGCACACGGAGCGGGTACGTCGCGGCCCGGTACGGGGATTTCTCGATGCCGTACCCCCACTTCGGTACGGACCAGGAGGTGACGGCCTCCTCCTCGCCGGTCTTCGAGACCGCGATCAGGCGGCACTTCTCCGGGCCGGTGACGTTCCTGAGCTCCAGCACGGTGTCGGTGCCCCAGGCCTTCTTCTCCATGCCGATGGTGGCGTCGACCTTCGTGGTGGGGTCGGTGGCCCGCACCTTGTCCGTCATACGAGAGAAGGGGGTGTCGTCGACGGGCCCGGTGGGGTGCGGGTCGGCCGCCCGGGCAGAGGTGCCGTCGCCGCCGGTCGCCAGGACGGCGACGACCGGGCCGCCGATGATCAGCGCCGCTGCCGCCGCCACCAGATACCTGGAGCGGCGCCTGCGCCCGGCCCGCCCGCGGGCCACCTCCTCGACCAGCCGGTCGAGCATCCGGGGCGCGGGCGGCTGTGCGACGTACGGGACAAGGCGGGCGCCCGGCCCGGCGGCCGGAGCATCGGCGAGCGTCGCGAGCACGGGTTCCAGGCCGGCGAGCTCGTCGAGACGGGCGCCGCACAGGTCGCAGTCGGCCAGATGCGCCTCGAAGGCGGACGCCTCGGCATCGTCCAGCACGCCGAGGAGATACGCACCGGCGGCGTCATGGCCGGGCTCCTCGTTCCGGGGGCCACCGGGACTGCGGGGACTGGAGGGACCCGTGGTGGACCTGGGGCCGAATGGCTCCCACTCGTCGTCACTCATGCCGTGATCCCCCTCTCTTCGAGTGCGAGCTTCATCGAGCGCAGTGCGTAGAAGACCCGGGAGCGCACCGTCCCGCTCGGAACGCCCAGCACGTCGGCCGCCTCGTTGACCGTACGTCCCTTGAAGTAGGTCTCGACCAGTGCTTCCCGGTGGGCGGGGGTCAAATCGTCGAGCGCGTCCGAGAGCGTCATCAGCCGCAACGCTCTGTCCAGCTCGTCCTCGGCGGGAATGACCTCCAGCGGCGACGGATCGACCTCGTGCGGCCGGGCCTGCCTGCTGCGGTGGCCGTCGATGACGATGCGCCGGGCCACTGTCACCAGCCACGGCCGGACGGAGCCGGTGGCCCCGTCCAGCCGGCCGGCGTTCTTCCAGGCGCGGATGAGCGTTTCCTGCACCACGTCCTCGGCGCGCTGCCGGTCGCCGGCGACGAGGCGCAGCACGTACGCGAGCAGAGGTCCGGCGTGTTCGCGGTAGAGCGCCCGCATCAGCTCCTCGTCGGGGACGTCGGGCGAGGACCGGGACGGCCCACCGCGATGCCGGGCCCTGTACGGACGGTCATCGGCCACGGCCGCATCCTTGCGCACCCGCACCTCCCGGTCGAGACCCTGTGGAGCTCCCTGGCCATCGAGTACGGAGGGGGACCGCGATCCATTCAAACCGGTCCCGAGATTCTTTCCGGTCCCGAGATTCTTTACCGTCTCAAGACTCTGTGCGGTCTCAAGACTCTGTGCGGTCCCAAGACTCTTTGCGGTCCCAAGACTCTGTGCGGTCCCAAGACCCTTTGCGGTACGGCGCTCCCTCGCTCGCACCCGCGACCGCTTCCACAGCCGCGTCCACGACCGCCACGGCTGCCGCCCTGCGCCGGTGCCGGGCCACCCGCTCGCGGTTGCCGCACACCTCGCTGGAGCACCAGCGGCGTCGGCGGCCGCGCGAGGTGTCCAGGTAGAGGCGGTGGCAGTTGTCGGCCTCGCAGCGGCGCAGTCCGGCGCGTGCCTCGGGGTCGGTCAGGAGCTCGACGGCGTCGCGGGCGACGGCGGCCAGCAACGCCCCGCATTCGGGATCGGCGCTCAGTGTCCGTACCAGCGTGCCGCTCCTGCCGCGCACGGCCCGCAATCCCGGGGGCGCGGCCGCGGCGAGCGCGTTGACCCGCTCCAGAGCGCTCTCGGCTCTGCGACCGCCGAGTTCGGCGGTCAGCAGGCGGTCGACGCCGGTCCTCAACTGCCGGAAGCGCACCACCCAGGTGTCGTCCACCGCGTCGAGGCGGGTGCCGCTCGGTACGAGTCCGGCGGCGACCAGCCACTCCGCGAGCCGCTCGGCGCCGTCGAGCAGTTCGCAGGCGCCGGAGGCGCCGGCTGCCGTCGCCACCAGGTCCAGGCAGGGCCGGCCGGAATCGAACCGCCGGTCGTACGAGCGCTTGCCCGCCGCCATGCGTGAGTCACCGCCTCGGGGTCTCCGGTCGGGGGTCTCCCCCAGAGTGCCCCTCAAGGTGCCCGGCCGGAACCCCTGCCACCGCGCGGTTCGGCACGGGCGGGGCCGTACGGTGTCCCGATGACCGACGATCTCCGCGCCGCCACCCCGACGGCCGGGCCCCTGCTGCTCCGACCGTGGCTGTCCGACGACATACCGGCCCTGGTCGAGGCGTACCGCGATCCCGCGATGCGCACCATGCTGCTCACGCGGGTCGCGGACGAGACGGAGGCGCGGCACTGGCTGCGGGTGCAGCAGGAGGGCCGGAAATCGGGCAGTCGCTTCAGTTTCGCGGTGGTCGATCGCGATCGCGACGACGAACTGGTCGGCCATGTGGCGCTCACGTACCCGGCACCGGGCTCGGGCAGCGCGGAGGTCGCCTACTGGACGGTGGCGTCGGCACGCGGCCGCAGGGTCGCTCCGAGGGCGCTCGGGGCGCTCACCGACTGGGCGTTCGAGGCGTTCGCCGGTGAGGGGCTCGTGCGACTGGACCTGCTGCATCGTGTGGAGAACGAGGCGTCCTGCCGGGCCGCGGAGAAGAGCGGTTACGGCTTCGCGGAGGTTCTTCCGGCGCGGCCGCCGTGGCCGCTGGACCGACACCGGCATGAGCGTGTGCGTGCCGACGGCGTCCGATAGCCGTTCCGGCGGCCCTTACACCAGCAGCGACGAACCGTCGTACAGGATCCGCTGGAACAGCCGGTGGTCGCGCCAGTCGCCGTTGATGTGCAGGAAGCGCGGGGCCACGCCGTACTGCTCGAAGCCGCACTTGGCGAGCACCCGCTGCGACGCGACGTTGTCCAGCAACGTCCCCGCCTCGACCCGGTGCAGGCGCAGCCCGTCCCTGGCCACCTCGCAGACCCGCTGCACGGCGGCCGTGGCCAGACCACGGCCCGCGTGCTCGACATCGACCCAGTAGCCCAGAGTCGCACTGCGGGACGGCCCGAGCACCAAGGCGTTGAGGTTGAACCCGCCCACCGCGCGGTCCTGTTCATCGGCGAGGACCCAGGCCACGGCCCGTCCCGCGTCACAGTCCGCGAGCAGACCGGCCAGACGTTCCCGCTGACCCTGCTCGGTGTAGAAGGCGTCGGGCCGCACGGGCTCCCAGGGCTGCATGTACGCGCGGCTGCGGGTCAGCGACACGGCGAGGGAGGCGGCGTCGGCCGGGGTCGCGGGACGGAGTCGTATCTCCGCGTCGATCCGGTGGATGTCGTTCATCATCCGCTCACACTATCCAGGCCCGGTCAGGCCTCGTTCTCGTCACCAGGGCCGTCCCCCGTCGTATCCAGCGCCAGCCGGTAGCCGCGCTTGACGACCGTCTGGATGAGGCGGGGCGCGCCCAGTGCCGTACGCAGCCGCGCCATGGCCGTCTCCACCGCGTGTTCGTCCGTGCCGCTGCCGGGCAGCGCGCGCAGCAGGTCGGCGCGGGCCACCACCCAGCCCGGCCGGCGGGCCAGGGCGTGCAGCAGGGCCATTCCCGCAGGCTGCACCGGACGCAGTGCGCCGTCGACGATCACGGCGTGGCCGCGGATCTCGACCCGGTGCCCGGCGATCGGCAACGGCCGCACCCTGGCCGGGAGTTCGTGGCACAACAGCTGGACGAGCGGGGCGAGCCGGAAGCGTTCCGGCTGGACGGTGTCGATGCCGCGGGCCCGCAGCGGCAGGGCGGTGACCGGTCCGACGCAGGCCACGAGGACGTCGTCCCGCAGCGCGCTCAGGAGCTCCGGGAGCAGCCCGCGCTTCTCGGCCCGGCCGAACAGCGAGGCGGCGGCGGGGGCGCTGGTGAAGGTGAGAGCGTCCAGGCCCCGGGCCAGGGTGGTGTCGAGCAGCCGGTCGAGCGGGGCGATGTCCTCCGGGTCCGCCCAGCGGTAGACGGGTACGGCGATCACCTCGGCTCCCGCGTCACGGAGCGACTCCACGAAGCCGGGGAGGGGCTCGCCGTGCAGCTGGACGGCGATGCGGCGCCCCTTCATGCCCTCGTCCAGGAGTCGGTCCAGCACTTCGGCCAGGGACTCGGAGTCGGCCGACCACGCCTCGGTCAGCCCGGCGGCCCGGACGGCGCCCTTGACCTTGGGGCCGCGGGCCAGCAGCTCGGCACCGCGCAACGCCGCCGCCAGCCGGTCACCGAGGCCCCAGCCGTCGGCGGCCTCGATCCAGCCCCGGAAGCCGACCGCGGTGGTGGCGACGACCACGTCGGGAGCGGCGTCGACGACTTCCCGGGTGGCGTCGAGGAGTTCGGTGTCGTCCGCGAGCGGCACGATCCGCAGGGCGGGCGCGTGCAGGACGGCGGCCCCCCGTCGTTCCAGCAGCGCCCCGAACTCCTCCGCGCGGCGCGCTGCGGTGACCCCGACGGTGAAGCCCGCGAGTGGCCCGTGCTGTTCGTCCTCGTGCATGTGGTCCACCCGGCTCTCGTCCCGCTGCTGCCCGACGGCCGAGCCTGCCAACCATGCGTGACAGGCTCGGTTCACCCGTATTTCCCGTGCGTTACGGCACCCGACATCGAACAGCCATGATCGCGCAACGTCGCCGCCGGGCCGGGGAGCTCGACGGCACGGGAACGGCAGAGTCCGGTCCGGTCCGGTCCGGCGAAGGTATACCGCCCGCACCCTCGCCCTCGGTGCCCGGGCCCCGCGATCAGGCAGTCGTCAGCATGAGCGACGCATCGATCTCGGGCAGCCAGCTTCCGGCGGGCCGCTCCATCCACCCCTCCTCCGCACCCAGTTGAGCCGCGGCTTCGCGCAGGGCGTCGAGACCGGGGTGACGCAGCCCCTTGCGCCAGACCAGCAGGAACGGGGAGAGCGGTACGGGCCGGACCAGCGGTCGCAACACGGTGCCGGGCATCGGAGGGAAGTCGATCACGCACAGGATCGGGTAGCGCGGCGACTTGGCCATGACCCGTTGGAACTCGGCCACACCGATCGCGAGTGGGACGGGGGGTGCCAGCGCGATGCCCCGTTCGGCGAAGAGCAGCCGGGCAAGGTCCGTCCACTCCGGGGTGCGTGGGTTCCCGGCCCCCGCATAGACGGTCTCGCCCGCCAGATCGTCCAGCGCGACGGTCTCGTGCGCGGCGAGGGGGTGATCGGCGGGGAACAGCACGGCCATCGGCTCGTACCGGACCGGCTGCACACCGAGCCGCGCCAGCACCGCGGGGTCGAGTCCGGCGGCCCGGCCGAACGAGACGTCGAGCCGCCCGGCGAGGATCTCCCCCGCGGCCCAGGTGAGTCCGCTCTCGAAGCGCGCCATCAGCTCGCATGCCGGGGCCAGCTCCCGTGCGCGGGCGAGGACGCGGGCGGCGGTCATGCCGTCGGTGTTGAGGTCGACGAAGAGCGGTCTGACCGCGGGATCGGCGAAGGCGGCGGCAAGATCGTCGTGCGCCTCCAGCACCCGCCGCGCGTACGGGAGGAGCCGGTCACCGTCCGGGGTGAGCGAGACCTGCCGGGTGGTCCGTACGAACAGCTCGGCGCCCAGTTCGCGCTCCAGCCTGCGGATGTCCCGGCTCAGCGCCTGCTGCGCGATGTAGAGCCGGGCCGCGGCACGGGTGAAGTGCAGTTCCTCGGCGACGGCGACGAAGGCCCGGAGCAGCCGGGGATCAGTATGGGTATGCGTCTGGGTGCCGGTAGCGGCAGCGGAGGAGGCCACTCCCCAGAATTTACAACACAGATGCGTTAATCGGTACGGAGAAGGTGTTGGACCCCGTGGGCCGTGCGCCCCGATGGTGGATCAATGCCGTACGAGAGAACACCGTCCACCGACCCCCTTCTTACCGTCACCGGGGACCTGCTGGTCATCGCCCCGCGCACCGCCGCCCCCGCCCGGCCGGCGCCCACCAACCCGTACCGCCGCCTGCTCGCCACCCCGGGCGCCCGCGCCTTCACCGCGGGCAATCTCCTCGCCCGGCTCCCCATGGGCATGTTCAGCGTCAGCGCGGTGATCATGATCGCCGGGTCGCGCGGCTCGTACGCCCTGGCCGGTGCCGTCACGGCGACCGGCCTCGCCGCGACGGCCGTGGTCGCGCCCTGGACGGCCCGGCTCGTCGACCGGTACGGACAGGCCCGCATCGCCGTGCCCGCCACCGCGATCGCCGCGCTCGGATCGCTCGCGCTGCTGCTCTGCGTGCACTACGGCGCCCCGGCCTGGACCCTCTTCGCCTCCTACGCCGCGACCGCCACCACGCCCAACACCGGCGGGATGTCCCGGGCCCGCTGGGCCCATCTGTACCGGGGCGATCCGGCCGCCCTGCACACCGCGAACTCCTTCGAGCAGGCGGCCGACGAACTCTGCTTCATGCTCGGCCCGGCCCTCGCCGCCCTGCTGTGCGCGGCGCTCTTCCCGGAGGCCGGAACGCTCGCCGGGGCGATCCTGCTGATGACCGGCGTACTGATCTTCGCCGCCCAGCGCGCCACCGAACCACCGGTGGCACCCCGCACCACCCGCTCCGGCTCGCCGCTCCGCGCCCCCGGCATGCCGGCCCTGCTCGCCGTCTTCCTCGCCACCGGTGCGGTCTTCGGTTCGATGGAGGTCGTCACGATCGCCCACGCCGGGGGCGCGATCCTGGCCCTCCAGGCGGCTGGATCGTGTGTGGCGGGGCTGCTGTACGGATCGCTGCGCCCGGCCGGGGCCATCCGGCGCCGGCTGCTGGGCTGCCTGGCGGGAATGACGGCGCTGATGTCGCTGCCGCTGCTCGCGACCGCCTCCGCCGATTCTCTCCTCGCCCTCGCGGGCGCGCTGCTGCTGGCGGGCGCGGCGACGGCCCCGACGATGGTCACCGGCATGACACTGGTGCAACGCCTCACCCCCGAGGGCCAGTTGAACGAGGGCATGACTCTGGCCGTGACAGCGCTGCTGGGCGGGATCGCCGCAGGTTCGGCAACCGGAGGCTGGCTGGTGGAGCACACCGACCCGGTGTCGGGCTATGCCGCGCCGGTGTGCGCGGCAGGGCTGGCGCTGGCCGTCGCGGCGGCCGGGGTCCGGCGGAGGTAGGGCCTCCCGTTCGGATCACCCCGGGCACGCTCCGGGCGGCGGGAACAAGAACGAGGACCCCGTTGCCGGTGGGCAACGAGGTCCTCGTTCACATGGGAATTGTGGAGATGGCGGGAATCGAACCCGCGTCCAACGGTGCAGAATCAGGGCTTCTCCGTGTGCAGTTCGCTGCGATTTTCTCGGCCCCGGAGATCACGCGAACAAGTCTCCGACGGGCTCAGTCACTGTTTGATTTCCTTCCAGGCCCCGTGACCGGGTCTAGAAGTTTAGATCCCTTGATGATGCCAGGATCCGGGTCGGGATCACCCCCGGGCTGACACTTCGCAAGTCGCTACTTAGGCAGCGAGGGCGAAGGAATCGCGCTTGGTGTTGGCGATTATTGGTTGCGACATATGGTTTACGAGATCATTGCCGCTTCCTCGACACGCTTCCCCTGCTTCGACATCCGCTGTCGAAACCGATCATCCCCATGTTGTGTTTTCAATGTGTGCACCCGCTGTGGAGTGCAGTGCCATCGTACGTGACCAACGCACGACGATGCCAGCCTATTCCTGCGGGCCGTCGCCGGCCCCGCCCGCACGCCCCCGGCTACGCGCTGCGCTGGCGCCGGCGCGCTGCCGAGATCGCGCGGTTCGTCTCCCGCAGGTCCTGCTTCTCGCGCAGGGTCTGCCGCTTGTCGTACTCCTTCTTACCCTTGGCGAGCGCGATCTCGACCTTCACCCGGCCGTCCTTGAAGTACAGCGCGAGCGGCACGATCGTGTGACCCGTCTCGCCGGACTTCGACTCCAGCTTGTCGATCTCCGCCCGGTGCATCAGCAGCTTGCGCTTCCGCTTGGCCGAGTGGTTGGTCCAGGTCCCCTGCACGTACTCCGGGACGTGGATGTTGTGCAGCCATGCCTCGCCGCCGTCGATCTGGACGAAGCCGTCCACGAGCGAGGCCCGGCCCAGCCGCAGCGATTTGACCTCGGTACCCATGAGTACGAGACCGCACTCGTAGGTGTCGAGGATGTGGTAGTCGTGCCGCGCCTTCTTGTTCTGCGCGATGAGCTTGCGCCCGGTGTCCTTTTCCTTAGCCATAGTGCGGCCATTTTCGCACTACGACCCACCCCCGAGGCCACTCAATACTGTCTCGGCCCGCCGTTCGGCCCGAGAGGTGACCGCGAGGTCCGGCGTTATGCCGCGGCCGTCGACGCCGCGGCCCGCCGGGGTGCGGTAGTGGCCGACGGTCAGCTCGGCCACCGAGCCGCCCGGGAGCTTGCTGGGCATCTGGACGGAACCCTTGCCGAAGGTGCGCGAGCCGACCGTGACGGCGCGGCCCCGGTCCTGGAGCGCGCCGGTGAGGAGCTCGGCGGCGCTCATCGTGCCGCCGTCGATGAGGACGACGAGGGGGCGGGCGGTGTCGCCGCCCGGCTGCGCGTAGAGGGCGCGCTGTTCTCCGTGCACGTCGTACGTGGCGACCAGGCCGCCGTCCAGGAAGGCGGAGGCGGCGGTGACGGCCTCGGTGACCAGGCCGCCGGAGTTGCCGCGGAGGTCGAGGAGCACCCCGGCACCCGCCGGTGCGTCCCGGACCGCGTCACGGACCCTGTCGCCCGAGCCCCTGGTGAACGAGTCCACCTCGATCAGTACGGCCGACGAGGGATCGGAACGGTCCGGTCCGATGCGACGGACGGTGACGGCCTCGGTGCTGAGCCTGGCCCGGCGCAGTGACTCGGTCCGGAGCCTCGCGCCCCGCTGCACGCCCAGTACGACGGTGCTGCCCGCGGCCGCCTCCGTACGGTCTCCGCGCAGCAGGGCGACGACCTCGGCGACGGGTCGTTCGTCGACCCGGCGACCGTCGACCGTACGGAGCAGATCGCCCGGCTCGATGCCCGCGCGGTCGGCCGGTCCGCCGGGCTGGACCCGGGCCACCTCGACCCGTC
The DNA here is from genome assembly GCF_042801895.1 of Streptomyces sp. NPDC057543. NCBI lineage: Bacteria > Bacillati > Actinomycetota > Actinomycetes > Kitasatosporales > Streptomycetaceae > Streptomyces > Streptomyces sp. NPDC057543. The sequence continues at coordinate 14,282 of NZ_JBHVFF010000219.1, forward strand.
CCGCGGCGGAGCGCTTGGCCGCGATCCCCACGCCGGTGTACGAGCCGTCGAGGGCCTGCTCGAACTCCTCGTACTGCCGCTCGTCGTACACCGCGCCCCAGCGGTCGCCGCTGCGGCTGACGACCTCCTCGGCCGCTTCCTTGCCGGACTTGCCGTCGGCCACGGCCCGGGCGGCGGCGTCGGCCACCTCGGCACCTTCGACGGTGGAGGCGACGTAACGCGCGGCGATGTCCGAGGACTTCGCCGCGCCGTGCGGCAGCGAGCCGGTGGCCGCCGCGGTCGCCAGCACGGTCGCGAAAACCAATGTCAGGGCCGCCCCGCGGCGCACACCGCGGGGCCCGAAACACTGCGCGGGACCCGACATGGCGATGAGTGTAGGACAACGCCCTTGTGGCGCACGGCCGGTTGGC
>NZ_JBHVFF010000220.1:0-14651 GCF_042801895.1 Streptomyces sp. NPDC057543
GTGTCAGTTCTGCCGTACCTGTGCCATTTCGGCGCGGGTGTAGATGCGGCCCTGGCGCTTGGCGGTTATGAGGAACAGCACGGTGGGCACGGCGCACACCAGGACGGCGAAGATGCTGGCCTCGGGGCCGAAGTCGCCGCCGGTCAGGGCCTGAGGACCGCTGACGGAGGCGTGCAGCAGGCCGCCGGTGCCGGTCCCGGAGCCGGAGACGGCGGTGCCGTAGATGCCCTGCTCGGCCATGTTCCAGCCCAGGTGCAGGCCGATCGGCAGCCACAGCGAGCGGGTGGCGGCGTAGAGCGCGCCGAACATCAGCCCGGCCTCGACGGCGATGGCCAGCGCGCCCCAGAGCGTCGCGTCGGGGTTGACCAAGTGCAGGCCGCCGAAAGCGAGCCCGGAGACGGCCAGCGCCCCCCACGTCCCGGTCTTCTCCTCCAGCACCCGAAACAGCGCACCGCGGAAGGCCAGTTCCTCAGTGACCGCCACGCAGCTCATCAACCCCAGCGTGGTCAGTGCGCCACCGATCGATCCCCAGCCGTGGATGTGGTATCCGCCGGTCATCGCGACCAGCGCGATCGTGACGGTGAACAGACCCAGCCCGAGCAGGGCTCCCTGGCACATTTCCGGCTGGGCCTGCGCCGGAGCCAGCTCCTGCGGCCTGCCGCGGCCCTCCAGGTACCGCACGAGCCTGGCATAGGCGGCCAGGGCGAGGCCGCCGGTGGCCACCCCGCTGATCAGAGCGGTCAGCGGAGTGGCGGCGGCGCTGTTGATCGCGCTGGTGATCCCGCCCACGGCCAGCATCAGCACGAACAGCACCGGCAGACGCACCCACGTCGACGTCGCCCACCGCGCGGGGTGCCCGGTGTTCTTCCCGGCCGATCCGGTCCTTTCGGCTCCGCGACCGGCGAGTCGTGTCGGTGACTGGTGGTGGTTGGACGGCATGGCTTCCTCCTCAGGGGCCCGCTCCCAGCAGGCGGTCTCCGCTTTCGATGCCGGAAAACTACGGGCCGCGGCTCCTGCGAATCGTCACCACCGGGTGGGCACTTGCCGCATCCTCCGGTCCCCCGAGCGAGCTACCCGGCTGTTCTCTTGCGGGGGACACAACTCCCGCCACAGGACGCTAGATTCACCGAGCAGGACCGTCCGGTCCGCGCTGCCGTGTGGTGCGGATGCCGGACGGGTCGTACCGAATGGACCAGGCCGCGGACCACGGCCCGGTCCTCATGCCACTCAGTGCCGGACTTACGAGATCACGGATGATGACGGAAGACCAAGCAGCTTGTGAACCATCAGGCTCGGCATGCCCCGCGCCGACGGACCCCGCTCCCCGCCCGGGTCGGCCAAGGACCGGCCGGCCCCCGGCGCCCCCTTCCGGGGCCGGGGCCGAACCGCGGGCGCGGGACAGGGGCCCCTCCGCACGCGGGAACCCGGTGGCCGCCGCGATCAGTCGGCTCCGCTGGCTGTCGCGGTGGTGGGGAGCACGCCCCACCACTACCAGGGACCGCGAGTTCGCGCTCGTCTTCACCGTGCTGTCGTTCGCGGAGCCGCTGTCACGGGTCGGGGCTCGGTTCGGCGACCTTCCCACTCACGGCGCCTCCATGGCGAGCGTGCTGCTGACGTTAGGTCAGACTCTGCCGCTCGCGGTGCGCACCCGATGGCCGGCCGTCTGCCTCGCGGTAGCGGGGACCTCGTTCGCGGTCCACGAGTGCCTCGGCTACCCGGCGGCCTTCGGCAGCCTGGGGCTGTACATCGCGCTGTACTCCGTGGGTGCCCACCAGGAACGCCTCCGGCGGGCCGTACCGCTGGCGGCGACGGGCGGGTACCTGGTGTTCGATGTCATCCTGTACGCGCTGGGCTCGCCCGACGGCCTGACCGACTTCCTGGTCTACTACCTGGTCCTGGTGGCGGTGTGGGGCCTGGGCGTCCTGGTTCGCGGGCGGCGGGCGCACGAGGCCGAGCGTCGGCGCCTGTCCGCACAGGCCGCCATCGATGCGGAACGCGGGCGACTGGCCCGGGAGATGCACGACGTGGTGACCCACCATGTGACCGCGATGGTCGTGCAGGCCGGCGCGGCACAGTACCTCACCGGGTCACCGGACCGGATCGGCGAGGCCCTCGACGCCATCAACGGCACCGGCCGCCGCGCGCTGGCCGAACTACGGTTCCTGCTCGGCGTGCTGGAGGCGACCGGCGAGTCGGCGCCCAAGGAACGGACGCCGTTGCCGGGCCGGGTGCCTGACCTGGTGGAGCAGACGCGAGCGGGCGGCCAGCCGATCGAACTGGTCGAGGACGGAGAGCAGCCGGACATGGACATAGGCGCCCGACTCACGGCGTATCGCGTCGTGCAGGAATCCCTGACGAACGCCGTGAAATACGCCGCGGGCAGGCCGACACTGGTACGGCTCACGCACGCCCCCGACTGGACGGACATCGAGGTCACCACCGCCCAAGCGGCCGACGGCGCGCCCGTGTCCGCGGCCCTCCGCGACGGCGGGCCGCACGTCTCGGGCGGCCGGGGCCTGACCGGGCTACGGGAACGGGTGGAGATGCTGGGCGGCGAGTTCGCCGCCAACCCCGCCCGGAGGGCGGGTTCCGCGTGCACGCACGCATCCCCACAGAAGGTGCCGCATGAGTGTTCCGCCCGCTGCGATCAGGGTGCTGGTCTGCGAGGACCAAGCCCTCGTGCGCGCCGGCTTCGTCACGATCCTCTCCGCCCAGCCCGACATGGAGGTCGTGGGCGAGGCCGAGGACGGCCGAGCGGCGATCCGGAGCGCGCAGGAGCTGAAGCCGGACGTCGTCGTCATGGACATCCGCATGCCCCTGCTCGACGGAATCGAGGCCACCCGCCGCCTGGCAGGACCCGACTCCCCCAACCCCGCGAAGATCCTCATCGTCACGACCTTCAACGTCGACGAATACGTGTACGAGGCCCTCCGCGCCGGGGCCAGCGGCTTCCTACTCAAGGACGCCCCACCGCCCGAACTGATCAACGCGGTACGCACCGTCGCCCGCGGCGAGTCCCTCCTCGCCCCTGCCGTCACCCGTACCCTGATCGGTCGCTTCGCCGAACGCCTGCGCCCCACCACCGTCCCCACGTCCCCCGAGCGCGACCGCCTCAAGGTGCTCACCCCCCGCGAGCACGAGGTCCTCCTCCTAATCAGCAAGGGCCTGTCGAACGCCGAAATAGCCGCCCAGTTGGTCATCAGCGCAGAGACCGTGAAGACCTACGTCTCCCGCATCCTCACCAAACTGGACCTCCGCGACCGCGTCCAGGCGGTGGTCCTGGCGTACCGGGCGGGCGTGGCGGAAGGCGGCGACCGAGCCTGACGGCCGTGTGACATCGGCCGGGGCCGTCGGCCCGCCCTGGCGGCGGCGACATGCGGTCCCACCCATGGCTGACGTGCGGTTGACGACCTCCTCCGGTCGGGGATCGCGTCCCGCCAAGCGGTGTAGGCCGTGAAGATCTGTGCCGCGGGGCTGGCATTGGCGGGCAGCGTGAGGTCGCCGCGCGGATGATTCGTTTCGCGGGGTTCATGGCCGTCGGCACCCCGGCCGTCGGCCAGCGGTCCGGGCTCAGGTTCAGGCCCGCAACCGGGGTGTCTGCCGTTTGTGGATCACGGGCGCCGATGCGTGTTGTTGCCGGCGCGTGCCTCTGTCCGTGGCTGCGGGTGAAGGGTGCACGGGTGTGGTGTCGCGGTCGACCGGCAGGTGTTGCTGGCCTTGGTTCTGGGCGGAGAGGCCGGGTGGCAGAAGGCCTCAGACTGCGACGGAGAGCAGGTCCACCACGAAGACGAGTGTCGAGCCCGCCGGGATCAACGGCGAGGGCGACTGGTTGCCGTAGCCGAGGCGCGGGGGAACGATGATCTCGCGCCGGCCGCCGACCTTCATCCCTCTGACCCCGCGGTCCCAGCCCTTGATGACCTTGCCACCGCCCACGGCGAACTTGAACGTCTGGCCCCGGTTCCAGGAGGTGTCGAATTCCTTTCCAGACTCGAAGGTGACCCCGACGTAGTGAACCTGGACAACCCTGCCCGGCTTCGCCTCAAGCCCGTCCCCGACAACGAGGTCACGGATTGTCAGCTCGGTGGGAGCGTCGCCCTCCGGAAGGTCGATCTCGGGCTTCGTCAGTTCACTCATTGCAGCCTCATTCGCTCGTCGCCGGAAGCCCTCATACAGACCAGCCAGGCACATGGTCACTCTATGCAGTAGATCATCATGCTGCCGCGAACGCTGATCTCCTGGGGTGCATCAAGCCCAACGGAGCACGACGCTCAGCGTGACTGGGCGTGCTACATCATCGGTACGCTGCGCCCGTACTCGATGATGGCGAGGCCCTGCTCCCCGCGTCCGCGGGTATGGCCCCTGGGCGTCGCCTGGTGGCGCGTGGCCCGCTGCACGGAAGGTCCTTCAGCCTGCGCTGATAACGGTCGTGGACTGGGTCCGAGAAGCGCCCGCAGCCCGGACACGCCGCCCGGGCCGCGCGGCCTCTCGCCACCACCTCGACCGTGCAACGCGAACCCGGAACGCCGGGCGTGAAGGCCCGCGTATACGCGGACACACGCCGCAGCCCCGCCACCTCCGCATGAATCAGCGGCCGCGTGCTGGAGATCGGGACGGCCCGATCTCCAGGGTCAGCGGCGGAGGGCGTAGTGGGTCAGGCGGGAGCGGGCTGCCTGTTCGCTGATCCCGAGCGCCTGGGCGATGGTGTCCCACTGTGGTCCGCCCGCGGTGTCGACGCTGAACGCGGCGTCGGTTGCCACCCGTTCGGTGAGGCGCTTAAGGGCGGCGACGGCGCGGAGTGCGGCCAGTGGTTCGTCGGCGACCAGAGCAGTGAGGCGTTCCTCGACTTGGTCGAGGAGGGCGGTGAGGTCGGCGGGCACGGGGACGGTGCGGGCCTGTACTTCGGTGATGTGGGTGTCCCAGTCGCCTTCCGGTCCGCTGGTGTCGGCCAGGTAGGGGCGCCGGCGGTCGACCGCGGAGGGTGCGGCCTGTACAGCGCCCAGCAACCGGCAGGAAGCAATGATCGCTTTGGCGGGGCCGGACATTGAGGCATGCCAGATCTGCAATCCGCAGACGGGGCTGGAGCGGGCGTAGGCCGTACGGACCGCCCGTCGCGCTGCTGTAGCGCGCGGCTCGCAGGATCGGTTTTGTGGAGTTCCCGATCAAGGTGCGCTGGCCCAGGCGGTCCCGACCCTGCCTGACAGTCCGGGCTGGTGGTACGAGCCGAAGTTCGACGGCTACAGGACTGTGCTGCGTCGTACCGAAGACACCGTGTTCCTGTACGCCCGGTCCGGTCGGATCGTCACCCAGCACTGGATGGACCTTGCCGTTGCCGGGATGGAACTGCGGCCGGGCACGGTGCTGGATGGGGAAGCTGTGATCTGGCGGGACGGCCGGCTGGACTTCGCGGCCGCGCAGTCGCGGGCTGCGTCGTCCGTGACCCGGGCCCGTGCCCCGGCAGCCCGGTATCCGGCGTCGTACGTCTGCTGGGACGTTCTGCAGCACCCTGACCCTGCGATCGGAGACCTTCGCAGCCGCCCGTACACGGAGCGCCGCGCCTACCTGCTGGAACTGCTCGCCGACTTGGGACCGCCGATCCAGCCCGTTCCGGCCACAAACGACCGAGAGGTGGCCTTGCACTGGTACGAGGCGCTTCCAGGCGCAGGGGATTGAGGGGATCTTGTAGCCAGGGTTTGGTATCGACCGATTGACCACTATGTTGCCGGTCTGCAGCTCTACCTGTCCTGACCGCCTCTGTCCCAGAGCCCTGCGCAGGTCACGCCGAATCCTGTAGCAACGCCTGCGTTCGGTCTCTACAGTCGCCGCATGGCCACCGAGGACGAGAATCCAAGCCAGCGCGACATCACTGCGATGCTCAAAGACCAGACCAGTGCCTGCAAGGCAGCGCGCGACGCCATCGCCGCTGGCGGCGAGGTCATGCTCTACGACGGACAGCCGCCACAGTGGATGGTCCTTGGCATCGCTGCGACAAGGCTGAGGCGGTCGTTGAAGATCGACCTGACCACCCTCGGCCTTGACGAGACCGTTGAGATCCTGAGCTCCTGGCGTGCAGCGGCGTCAAGAACGAGCGTCCCTCGCGGAGGGACGGTCAGAAGCTCCAGCTGTAGAGGCCGCCACCCGTATTCACCGCAGACGCTGCGAGGCGGGCAACGCCTTGCAGGACTGCCAGCAGGTCATCGTCGGTCATGTCGTCTCCGTCCTCGGATCGGAGGCGCGTGGTCCAGCGGCCTGCGAGTTCTTCGAGTTCGGCGGAGCTCGCGTTGGCCAGTGCTCGGGTCAGTCGCTTCGGCAGAGCGAACACCTCAACGCCATCGTTCAAGGGGGTGGTGACCCACTCTGGCCACGCCCACCGAAGGAGCTGATCGACAGGTGGGGCCTCGGCCGAAGGCTCCTGGAAGTACATGTCCCACTCGGCGATGGCGCTGTCCGGCTCAATGAAACGGCAGGTCACAGACTCAAAGGCTGCACCAGGTCCCCGCAGGCGCGCCGCAGCTGCAGCTTCGTCGTCGGGAGCAAGGAAGAACACTATGTCGTGGGCCATCCGAGCATGATGACAGCCCGCCCTACTGACATGGGTGGCTGACATCGCGGTCCCGTGACCTCTATCTCGACCAGTCACAGGCGGCTGAAATTCCGCTCTGGACTGCACGGCTTCTGTCAGTGGCCTCTGCCAGGATGCCCTGGCAATAACATGATCAGGAGAGAGCATGGGCACTTGGGACGTCGGCCCCTTCGACAACGACACCGCAGCCGACTTTGGTGGCAATCTTGATGAGGCCGCCGCAGGCGAACGTGAGGGCATCGTCCGCAGTGCTCTCACACGCGTGATCGACACCGCGGCTCACCTCGAAGCACCCGAATCCGAGGAAGCCATTGCCGCGGCCGCGCTCGTCGCCGCGCAGTGTCCCGGAGGTGACCCGACCTCCGGCATCCGCTCGACTGGAGACCGCCTCGCTCCTCCCCCGGGCGACACGGGTACACCCCTGTTCGGAGTCGTCAGCGGCGGCCAGTACCTGGAGCAGCTGCTGCCGCCAGGCCCCGACACGATCAAAGGCACGCATCTCGCCCTGCGAGGACCCGGTGTTCTGCAGACCGGCCACCCTCCACCCCTCCTCCACCGACATGGGATTCTCGACGGAGACCCAGCTCGTGACCATTTCCGCTGCCTGCTGGGCCAGTTCCTCGTCGGTCATCTCCCGGGCGGGAGCGGCCGGTTGTGAAGGCGCATCGTTCATGACCCCGAGCTCATCGTCACATAGACGATAAAGGCAAGCAGCCGTCACCACCCCAAAACGCCGTATGCCGCAGACCCGAGGCGGGTCCGCGGCACACGCGTATCCAGGGAGCGTCTACCAGATCTTGCCCCGCTTCGGGACAGGATCGTCCTGCCAGTGCGCGGCCACGGCCGGCTCCGCAGACGGCCCGCTCCGCGCCGCCTGCGCTCTACAGGCGGCGCGATCGACACCGTGAGTGCCGGAAACGTGTGCACCCGCACCAACCGCGGCGGCCGTCCAGAGGCTTCCCGAGCAGCAGTCGAGCCGGCCATTCATCCTGCCTTTCGAAGATGGCGATCGACCGGCTCATCGCTCGCCGCGGAGGTACATCTTCGGGAGAGCGTCCTCTCGCGGATGCAGGCATGGGACCGCGGCGCAACATGACGGACATGGAACAGGCCCTTCGCGGCGACGCCATCACCACGCAGGACCTGTTCCATACGTCCGTCAGCTCGCCGCCGCAGGATCAACAGGGCGTTACTCAAACGAGGGAGACGGCGACCAGGGCGACGGCGGAGCCGCCGAAGACCACCGCATTGCGCAGGTAGGTCTGGGCTCGCACCCAGTGGGGGAAGGCGGCCTCGGCAGCCTGGAGGAAGGGCGCGACCTCGACGCGGGCCAGCTCCGGGTCGCCCTTGCGGCGGAAGGCCATCTCCACAGACTTCACCGCGGTGAAGTTGCTGTAGACGATCGCCGCGTTCATCAGCAGGACCAATGAGGAGAAGATCCAGGTCAGCAGCTGGGCCAGATCGGCGCCGGCGAAATTCAGGGCGGCGGTGGCGGCCATCACCGCGGCGACGGTTGCCGGAGCCGCGGTCTCGTGGCCACCGGCGTCGAACCGGAGCTTGTTCTCCTCGAGCACCCCCGGGCGGACGTTCTGACGGCGGAGTTCGGCCACGGCGGCGGCCTTAGCTGCGGGACCGAAGCGGTGGCGGACCACCGGGATGCTGACGAAGGCGGTGGCGACGAGCAGCTGCATGATGGCGGCGAGGGTGCTCATGGGACTCTCCTTCGACTTGCACTAAGTTCAACCAGCTACCGAGAAAGACGGTAGACCACGACTTGAACACTGTGCAAGCCCCTGTTTGAACTTTGTGCAAGGGGCTGCGTACCGTGAGGTCATGCCGCGCGACACGCTCACCCGTAACCAGATCATCCGCACCGCCGTCGAGCTCATGGACACCGACGGCCTCGAAGGCCTGAACATGCGCGCCCTGGGTAAACGGCTCGACTCCGCCGCCACTGCCGTGTACTGGCATGTGAAGAACAAGGACAATCTCGTTCTGCTCGCCACCGACCAGGTGTGGGGCGAGCTCAAGCTGCCCGATCTGGCCGCGGTCGGCTGGCGCACCGCGGCCTTTGCCATGGCCACGGATCTGTACGGGATGTTCGTCCGGCACCCCTGGCTGGTGCAGGTCCTCGCTGCACACGTCGTCTACGGCGATGGCAAGGCCTGCCACGACGACCACAGCCTGGCCGTCTACGAGGCCGCCGGTTTCACCGGCGCCCAGGCCGACCAGGCTGCAGCTACCGTCTTCACCTACATCCTCGGCAACGCGGCCGGCATCGCCGCGACCGCCTCACTCACCCGGAAACACAGCGCGGACCGCACCACCGCCGAAGAACAGTTCCAAGAGGCCATGACCAAGGCGCGGGAGATCGCCATGTGTTACCCGCGCCTGCGCGCCCGACTGGAAACCCAGGCGGCGGCCGAATACGCCGCCGCCCCCGACAAGACCTTCGAGTTCGGCCTCCAAGCCCTACTCGACGGCCTGGAACAGGAACTCGCCGCATAGCCCGACCTGACCGCTTCGAGGGAGGCCTGTGGGGCTCGTAAAGTCATCGCTGCGGGTGGGAGTTCGCGTGCAAGACCCCTCGACGGTGGCTGGGATGCTGCACCAGTAATCATCTCTCTGCTGTACCGGGCCACCGCGGCGTTACTGTCCGCGCCTGCGGTCCTGCTGCGCCAGGGCACGGCCAAGGACGCCGAACTGCTGGTGCTGCGGCACGAGAACGCGGTGCGACGGCAATTCACCGGTCCGGTCCGCGACGAGGCCGCGGACCGATCAGCTCTCCAGGAAGAGTCGCACTGTAATTGCGGAGGTTCACTTCAGGGCGTCGATTGCGGCCCGGATGAGCGCGCGGGCCGCGTCGCCGTACACGGCCATCTCCGCGAGTCCGGTGAATGCCTTCGCGTAGTCGGCGAGCTCGCGCGGCTGCGTCACCTTGATCTCCGCCGTCAGCGTCTCCACCACGGCCGTGGTGTCGTCGTGGATGTAGAACGCCTCCAGCGGCCACACGCTGCGCTGCGCGGACCCAGGCACCTTCTCCCGCCCCGGCAGCCACACGCGCGACGAGGGGCCCGAGCAAAGCGCAGCAGGCATTCCAACGCGGCCTGATGGCCCTCGCGCAATGGGTGGAACGGGAAGGCGCGGACCGGCCGGTACCCCGCGGGCACAGCGAAAAAAAATCGCGGTCAACGGCGAGACGGAACCGGTGATCGTGAAGCTCGGGGTATGGGTCTCGAACACCAAAACGAGACGAGACAAACTCACCCAGGACCAGCAGGACGCACTCGCGGAGCAGGGCGTCGGGGGACCTGCCCAAGCCCCCCGGCGCTCACACGCCCGAGGTAGTAGGCGGCAAGGGCGCGGCGTTGCTCTTCCTCGCGGGCGACCTGCCGGGCGAGGACGGCGTCGGTGTTGAAGCTCAGGCCGGTCTCCTGGATGGCGTGGTTCACCTCCACCTGCCAGTCGGTCAAGGAGAGCCGACTGCCGTAGGCGAGGATCGTGTCCGTCACCGCGATGCCGTGCGGGCCGAACCCGGCTCGAACGGCCTTCGCACCGGTGCCGACCTTCGGGCAGGGCGGCAGCTCGTTGCCGTCGGCCAGAGCCTTCTGCCCGTCCGGGGTCAGGTTCCGGATCGGGTGCTTGCCGTCCTTGCCGTTCGTCTCCGCCAGCCCCAGCTCCGCCAGCTTGTTCATCGCCCTGCGCACGTACGACCGGCCGTCCGCTTCCTCTCCTGTGATCACCTGGGCCACCTGCCGGACCGTGACTATCCGTACGCGCCCCAGCATCCGTTGTGCGTCAGCCCGCTCCTTCGCGGCTGTGGAAGTGGTCCCTTCCCCTTCGCTGACTCCTCAGGGGAAGGGAGAGACACCTCATACGGCTAATACTCCAGTGCGGTTTCGTGAGCTATCCAGCGGGTTCGCCGGCGGTTCGTCGTCGGCAGTGGCTGTGTCGGGCTGTTGCCTGGTGGCGCCGGCCCCAGTTGGACCAGTGCAGCAGCCTGGCCGCGGTCACGACTGGTGGGATGAAGACGGCGGCGAGTAGGTGGCGGATCTCTGGAAGCCCAACTCCGCCTCCATCGCCCGCTGTCGATCACACTGTCGGCCAGCATGCCATCGGGCACTGACAAGCGGTCCGGACCCGTCCTCGGACCGGACCGCTCACCGCGTGCTACTCGCTAGGCCCCCTGGCCCGCCGGGTGGAAGTTGATGCGTTCACTGACGACGGGGAAGCCGGCCTTGGCGAAGTTCGCGGCCATGGGGAAGTTGCCCCGGTCCGTCGCTCCGCTGACGAACTCCGCGCCCTGTTCGACGAGGAAGTGGGTGCACTCCGCGAGGAGGTCGTAGGCATAGCCGTGACCACGCTGTTTCGGGACGACTCCGATAAAGCCGATGGTCGGTCCGGAGGGGTTGTGGGCCGGGATGTGGATGCCGGCCAGGTCGCCCTCCGGCGTGTGCGCGATCTGCCACCACTCCCGCGGGGAGGTGCACCAGTGGAAGAAGTCGAGTTCTTCCTGGGCGGCCTGGTCGAGGCCGCCCTCCTCGATTGCCCTGAGCGCGTGGGCGTCCAGGGTGACGGAGTGGATGCGGCGCAACGCGTCGAAGAACACGGTGTCGTCTGGTTCGGCGCTGAAGCGCAAGCGTCCGGGCCGCGCGGGCAGACCTCGCTCCGGGGTCCAGCGATACAGGAAGCGTTCCACCAGGAGTTCGTACCCTGCGGCTCGTGCGGCGGCGAAGCGCGCCTCGGCGCCGGCGCGCAGGTCGGTCTTCTCCCGCCAGCCGCCGGGCAGGTTGATCTCCAGTTCGACCTGCCAGGGAGCGGAGCGCAGGAGCTCGGCCCCCGCCTCCTCCTCGCCCTCGGCCACGTCGAACCAGTTGATGTTGAGGGGCTCCGAGTCGTCAGGGCCGCCCCACCACGCGCCGCGTGCGACGACCTCGCCGTCGCGCAGGACGACGCGCTTCCAGTCGGGGCGAAACCGGGTACGCCGATGGCCTTCACGGGCGCCCAGTGGGTCGGGGAGTTCGTCGAAGAGATGGGCGTCGCTCGCGGTGAGCGCGCGGATGACCGGATCGGTCATGGATTCCTCCGGGATACAGACTGCTTGGAGCGCTCCCGGTCAGAACTCGTGAACCACGCCGGGACAGCGGAAAAGGGAGCGCTGGAAAGGTGTGAACCGCACGGCACTCGCCTCCTTCCGTCCATCTCAGGGCGTGGAGCCACACAGTACGTGAACTTCCGCTGGGCCGTCCACGGTTTCGTGATCTATCCAGCGGGTTCGCCGGCGGTCCGTCGTCGGTAGTGGCTGCGTCGGGCTGTTGCCTGGTGGCGCCGGCGCCAGTTGGACCAGTGCAGCAGCCTGGCCGCGGTCACGGCTGGTGGGACGAAGACGGCGGCGAGTAGGTGGCTGATCTCCGGGACGGTCAGCGCGATCGGATCGCGGCTGCGGACGAGGTGGTGCGTATCTGCGGGCGGTTGGGGGGTCGCGTCGGCGGCGAGGGCGGTGAGGAAGGCCAGGGCAAGCATGGCGAGCGTGATGTGCCGGTGCCATGAGGTCCAGTGCCTCACCTGATAGTGATCCAGACCGACCTGGCCCTTGGCGGCCTGGAAGCACTCCTCGACGCTCCAACGGACACCGGCGACGCGGACCAGTTCGGACAGGGGCACTTCAGTAGGCGACCAGCACAGATAGAAGGCGAGTTCGCCGGTGGACCGATTGCGGCGGATCAGCAGGTGGCGGTGGCCGCCGGAGCCGACGTGGATCCAGGCCCAGTCGTAGTACCGCGGCCCCTTGGCGCCGTTGCCGGCGCTCTGCCGCTGCCAGGCCGCGGCGGGCAGGGGCGGCCGGCGACGGTATCGGCGCGGACGGCAGTGCGGCCATGGTTGATCCTCACCCGCATCGAGCAGGCGACGGCCATCACGTAGCCAGTGCCACGTGTCTCGAGGGCGCCGCGCAGCTGCGGGTCCTGGCCGTAGGCTTCGTCGCCGGTCACCCAGGACGCGGCGATCCCGGCGTCCAGCGCGGCAGCGATCATCTCCGAGGCCAGACGGGGCTTGGTGGCGAACTGCACCGTCTCGGGTATCCCGGCCGCGTCACGACGTTCGGGATCACCGGACCAGGAGTGTTCGGGGAGATAGAGCCGTCGGTCGATCAGGGCCCGTCCCCGACTGGTGGCCAGGGCGAGGAACACGCCGACCTGGGCGTTCTCGATGCGCCCCGCGGTGCCGGTGTACTGCCTCTGCACTCCTGCCGAGGACCGGCCCTTCTTCAGGAAGCCGGTCTCGTCCACGATCAGGACACCGTCGTCGGCGCCGAGGTGTTCGGCGGCGTAGGCACGCAGGTCGTCACGGACGGCATCCGCGTCCCAGCGGGCGTAGCGCAGCAGACGTTGCATCGACCCAGGCCGGGCGAGGCCGGCCTGTTCGGCCAGCTGCCAACAGTTCTTCCGCTCCACGCCCGACAGCAGCCCGAGCAGATAGGAGCGGGCCGCGGCCCGGGGCTCAACTCGCCGGAATCTGCCCGCGATCCGGGCCATGACCTGGTCGAACATCGCCCGCCAGCGGGCAGGGTCTACGCTATGGCCCGCGGCCAGCGCACGATCTTCAGGAGTCCACACAACCCCCGATGATCACGCGGTGGCCGTACCCGTTCCCAGCCGGGTCCGCGACAAGATCGCGAAGTCAGACTGGAGTACTAGTACTCCAGCCGGACTTCTTCATTCGTGCTGGTCAACGGCTTGGGTGTGGGGAGTGTAGCGGGCTGGAATGGGGGTGGGGCGGTCTTTGCCGGGCCGTCCCACGAACGTGTGGCCGCGCTGCTTGTAGTGGCAGCGGCGGGCGCGTGCTTGGTGGCGGCGACGCCAGTGGGACCACCTCATCGCGTGGTCGCGGTCCGGAGCACGGCGGCGGGGTCCAACTGCCAGCAGACATCGAATTTCGGCCGGTGTGAGGTCCACGAGGTCGGGTGTGTCCCGCTCAACGCCCCCTTTTCTCGTTCCTGACTGGCCAGGACGGCGAGGAAGGCATGCGCGAGCATCGCGAGTGTGATGTGCCGGTACCAGCCCACGTAGCGGCGGACTTCGTACTGGTCCAGGCCGCATTCGCTCTTCGCGCTCTGGAAGCATTCCTCGACCTTCCAGCGGCAGCCGGCGATGCGTACGAGGTCGGCGACGGTGGCTCCCAGGGGTGCGCCGGCGAGGTAGTAGGCGATCTCGTCGGACTTTGTGATGCTGCGGCGGGCCAGCATCCAGCGTTGCCGGGTGGGTTCGTCGCCGTCGAATTCCCACACGGCCGGCAGGCGGGCTGCGGCCCAGTCGTAGAAACGCTCGCCCTTCGCGCCGCTTCCTGCGGACAGCCGCTGCCAGGCTTCGGGCAGGGCCTGGCCGATGAGGTCGTCGATGCGCGGGCCGTGGACCTGCTGGGACTTCGGGACAGCCACGACGTAGGAGAGCTGGTGGACTTCCAGGAAGCGGCGGAAGTGGGAGTCCTGGCCGTAGGGGAGTCCGCGGTGACCCAGCCGATGGGCAGGGGTGAGGCGAGGGCCCGCAGGATGATGGTCCTCGCCAGTTCGCCCTTGGTGGCGAAGACGCGGTCGTCGGGGACACGGGCGGCCCGACAGCGTTCGCGGTCCTCGGTCCAGGACTTGGGCAGGTAGAGCTCGCGGTCGACCAGGGTGTGGCCGCGGGTGGTGGCGTAGGCGGCGAATACGCCGATCTGGCAATTCTCGGTGCGGCCCGCGGTGCCGGAATATTGGCGCTCGACACCGGCGGAGGTGGTGCCCTTCTTCACGAAGCCGGTGTCGTCGATGATCAGCACGCCGTTGTTCGCGCCGAGGTGCTCGGCGACGTAGGCGTGCAGGTCGTCGCGGACCTCGTCAGCCTCCCAGCGGCTCCGGGAGAGCAGGTGCTGCAGCCCGTCGGGGGTGGCGTGGCCGGCGTATTCGGCGAGCTGCCAGCCGTTCTTGCGGCCCACCGGGCTAACTGATCGTTTCAGAATGCGGTTCGGAGTCGTCTCAAGCAGATGATGCTGCAGGCGAGTTGGAGCAGACCGAGATGGAGGTCGGCGCGTATCTCGT
>NZ_JBHVFF010000221.1:0-6487 GCF_042801895.1 Streptomyces sp. NPDC057543
GCCCCCGACCGACCTGGTCGGGGGCGCCGCGTGTATGTCGGGGGCGCCCCGTGTATCAGGTACGGGCTACGGCGCGTACGCGTCGCAGGAGACGACGTCCGGAGGCGGTAAGGATCGCCCGCGAGAAGGGCCGGCTCCAGGGCCTGTCCAGTTCAGTGGCGTGGGCGGGCGGTCAGCGAGGCGTACGCCAGCCGGCGCAAGTCCTCGTACAGCGGCGGCAGCAGCGGCGACTGTCTCGGCGACTGCACCGCCTGCGTCCCCGTCCGTGACAGCAAGGACCCGCACGGACCGGCCGTCGTCTTCGCGGCCTCGGCCTGGACGCCGTTCGTCACGGCGGTCGGGGGTGACGGTCTGCGGCGCTGAGGAAGAAGCGGGTACGGGGCGGCACGGACTCGGCGTCCTTGCCGCCCCGTTCGGTTTTCGGTCCGGCGGGGTGGCCGTATCGCGGCGTCGTCGGCCGCCGCTCGGCCGTCAGCCATTCTTGGGGGAGTCGAGGTGGGCGAACGCCACCACGTTGTCCTCGTAGTCCTTGGCGGTCTTGTTGTACGGGCCGCCGCAGGTGATCAGGCGGAGTTGCGCGGACGGGGTGTCGGAGTAGACGAGCTTGTCCGGGAACTTGGCCTTGCTGAACGTCTCGACGGTGTCGACCTTGAACGTGGCGACCGAGCCGTCGGCGCGGGTGATGTCGACCGTGGCACCCCGCTTGAGGAACTGAAGCTGCAGGAACACGGCCGGACCGGTCTTCGTGTCGAGGTGGCCCGCGACGATCGCGGCGCCGCGCTCGCCGGGGGTGACGCCGTCCTTGAACCAGCCCACCATGTTGGGGTCGTTGGCGGGCGGCGGGGTCAGCCGGCCGTCGGCGCCGACGGCCAGGTCGGTGAACGGTGCGTTGACAGCGAGGGACGGAATCCGGAGCCGCGTCGGTACGGAACGCGGCATCGTCGGTCCGGCGGGCGCTTTTGACGGGGTGACGGGACGGGGCGCGGCGTGGGAGCCGAGGACCTCGGGCACGGCGGGCGCGACGGCGGCGGTGGGCGGGGTCGGGGGCTTGTCGTCGACCGAGGGGTTGATGGAGTTGTAGATGAGGAGCATGCCGAGTCCGGCTGCCACGGCGGGCCACATCAACGCGCGGCCTAGTGTGGATCCGGGGGCAGTCCGGGCGGGGGTGGATCCGGGCGACTGCGGGGCGGCTGCCATGGGAACGTGCCTTTCACTTGCACTTGCGTGGTGTTGAGGGGAAGCCTGTTGGGGCTCGATCCGGTGGGGCCGGACGGGCTGTGGGGCCGGACGGGCCGGTGGGACCGGACGGGTGGGTATGGCCGGTGAAACGAAGGCGCCGCGGCCGCCGCCCCGAGGGACGACGGCCGCGACAACGTAACGACCGGCTGGGGGCTGGGCCCGGTCAGGCGATCGCGCCACCCGAGGACTGGCGGCGGCGCAGCTTGTACGCGCCGATGCCGATGCCACCGAGCAGCAGTACCGAACCGGCGGCCAGGCTGCTACCGGTCGTCGCCATCCCGCCACCACCGGCGTGGACGCCGCCACTGGGCTTGCCCTCGTTGCCGCCGCGGCCACCTTCGTCGCCGCCGCGGCCACCTTCGTCGCCGCCACGACCGCCTTCGTCGCCGCCACGACCGCCCTCGTCGCCGCCACGGCCGCCGCGGCCGCCCTCGTCGCCGTCGCCTGCGACGACCCTGGCCATGAAGCCGCCACCTGCTTTGACGCCGCCGCTGGGCTTGCTCTCGTCGCTGCCGCGACCGCCCTTGTCGCTACCGCCCTCGTCGCCTCCGCGGCCGCCTTCGTCGCCTCCGCGGCCGCCTTCGTCGCCTCCGCGGCCGCCTTCGTCGCCTCCGCGACCGCCCTCGTCGTCGCCGCGGTCTCCGCCGCGGTCGCCGTTGTCGTCACGACCGCCGCGGTCTCCGCCGCGGTCGCCCTTGTCGTCCTTCCCGTGCTCGTCGCCGCGCGACGACGAGGAGCCGTGGTCCTGTCCCGAGTCCGCCGCCGTGACCATGGCGTAGGCGGAGGGGCCGGTGATGGCGAGGACCGCTGTGACAGCGGCCGAAGCGAACAGTGTGCGGGCAGAGCGCATCTGAACACATTCCTTCCGCCGCAACTGCGCAGAGTGACGGGCTGTCGACTCAGTGTGGAGCAGTGGCGACGTGATCCACCGTCAGCCGGAAAGGGGCTCCGCGCCAACGGGGAGCGCCGTATCGGGGCTACGTCGTGGGCCCTTCGAGTGGCGAATCGTCGATAATCACCCGTTGGACTGCACGCAGCGCCGGGTGGAGGTTTGGGCGGCGACGGCCCACTCGTTTGCCGCGCTTTCCGTTCGGCTGTCCGGGCGTCTTCGCGGTCCGCGACGGGTCTCAGGGTGTGCGCGAACGCCCGCTGGAGCCAAGGGAATTGGGGTCGCGGTCCGCAGTGTGCCGGGTCATGGTGGGGCTCCGCCCCGGACCGCTCTCCGGGGCGGAGCCCTCGCCGAGCCGGCCCTGCTGTGCCTCGCTGACCGGCTCCGACCGGCTGGGATCTCCCGGACGGCGTGGGTCGGGGTGCAATAAATCGGTTGTCACGCGGGGCGGCCCCCTGCTGTACTCCCCGCAGCACTCGATCGGCCGAGGAGAAGGTCATGCGCGGAACTCTCATGTTCATTCGGACGGGAATTGTCACCGATATCGAAAACATGGAGTTTCGTGCACACGCTGAATCTGGGAATTTTGGCGCATGTCGACGCCGGTAAGACGAGCCTGACCGAGCGGCTGCTCCACGCCGCCGGTGTCATCGACGAGATCGGCAGCGTCGACGACGGGAACACCCAAACCGATTCACTGGCGCTGGAACGGCAACGCGGCATTACGATCAAGTCTGCCGTCGTCTCATTTCCCATCGACGACATCACGGTCAATCTGATCGACACACCAGGCCACTCGGATTTTATCGCCGAGGTGGAACGGGTACTCAACGTGCTCGACGGTGCTGTACTGGTGATTTCCGCGGTGGAGGGCGTACAGGCGCAGACCCGTGTTCTCATGCGGACGCTGCGACGCCTGCGCATTCCGACGCTCATTTTCGTGAACAAGGTCGATCGCGGCGGCGCTCAGGAGGAATCCCTGCTGCGGAACATTTCGGAAAAGCTCACCCCGGCCGTGATCGCCATGGGATCGGTCGACGGGCGGGGTGGCCGGGACGCCCGCTGTACGCCGTACACCGGGGCCGACCCGGGCTTCACGGACCGGCTGGCCGAGCTTCTCACCGACCACGACGACGCGCTGCTGGCCGCGTACGTCGAGAACGCGGCGCCGCTCCCGTACCGCAGGCTGCGCGAAGGGCTGGCGGTACAGACCGGGCAGGCGCTGGTGCATCCGGTGTTCTTCGGGTCGGCGATCACCGGAGTGGGGGTGGACGCCCTGGTCGGCGGGGTCAGGGAGCTGCTGCCCGCGAGCGCGGGCGATGCCGAGGGGCCGGTCTCGGGCAGCGTCTTCAAGGTCGAGCGGGGACCGGGCGGCGAGAAGATCGCGTATGTCCGGATGTTCTCGGGCACGGTACGGATTCGCGACCGGCTGCCGTTCGGCCGGAGCGACGGACGCGCGGGTGGTCGCGGGGGCGGGCGCGGTGAGGGGAAGGTGACCGCGATCAGTGTCTTCGACAGCGGTTCGGTCCTGCGCGAGGTGGAGGTCGGAGCCGGCCGGATCGCCAAGCTCCGGGGACTCGGCGACATCCGGGTCGGCGATACGGTCGGCGAACCGGACACGACCGGGCCGGGGAATTGGTTCGCCCCGCCGACACTGGAATCGGTCGTGGTCCCCTGCGTTCCGGAGAGCCGGGGCGCGCTGCATTTCGCTCTCGCGCAACTGGCCGAGCAGGATCCATTGATCAATCTGCGTCAGGACGGCATCCGGAAAGAAGTGTCCGTCTCGCTCTACGGCGAGGTGCAGAAAGAAGTGATCCAGGCGACGCTCGCCGATGAATTCGGAATCGACGTCACCTTCCGCGAGACCACAACCATTTGCCTGGAACGGCCGAACGGCAGCGGCGCGGCGTACGAGATCATCGACCAGGACCCAAATCCCTTTCTGGCGACCGTCGGCCTTCGAGTCGATCCGGCGCCGATCGGCAGCGGCATCGAATACCGGCTCGAGGTGGAACTCGGATCGATGCCGTACTCGCTGATGAGAGCGGTGGAGGAGACCGTAATGGAGACCCTGCGGCAGGGAATTCACGGCTGGCAGGTCACCGATTGCACCGTCACCATGACGCATTCCGGCTACTGGCCCCGGCAGAGCCATTCCCATGCCGTCTTCGACAAGAGCATGTCGAGCACCGCCGGAGATTTCCGCAATCTGACCCCGCTGGTCCTGATGAACGCACTGAAGCAGGCCGGGACCACCGTCTACGAACCGATGCACCGCTTCCGCCTGGAACTCCCCACGGACCTGCTCGGCCCGGTCCTGCCCGTACTCGCACATCTGGGTGCCGTGCCCGGGACGCCGGCCCCGCACGGTGCCGTATGCGTGCTCGAGGGCGAGATTCCGGCGGCCCGGGTCCACGGACTGCAACAGCGGCTCCCGGCCCTGACGCGTGGCGAAGGGGTCCTGGAATCCGAATTCGACTCCTATCGGGCGGTCATGGGTGCGCCTTTGGCCCGGCCGCGCACCGACCGCGATCCCCTCAACCGCAAGGAGTACCTGCTGCACACGGTGCGCAGGGTCGCCGGACAGGGGGACTTCCGGTAGCAGGCTCGTCCCCACGGGGCATCCCATGCGCGAGTCTGCCCGGAAGCGACTGTGGAACGGTGAGCCGGGCGAGTCACGCAGCGCCGCCGATGGCGTGAGGGTAAGGCGCAAGGCGGGCAGGTCACCCCCGCGCCTACTGGCTTTAATTTCGCCATATGTTCCCATGAACCGCGCACTCCATGAACGGAAAGTGACGGACAGTCACTTTCCGAATGCGGTGGTGCATGCTCTGCGGTCTTCCGCTCCAGCGGCCGCGGTGGCTCAGGTGCATCTTCGTGGCCTGGACACACTGACTACGGGTCGGCAGCCGCACTTCCTCAGGAAAGAGAAAGGTCACCTTCCATGGCTGTGGCTGCCATCCCGTCCGCTCCTCGTCCAGACGGTCGTACGCCCACTCGGTGCACACGCATCTGGCTCAGGGCGACCTTCGCCGTGTTGTCCGGCGTGACCGTGCTGAGCGCCAATACGTTGTGGGCTTCCGCTGCCTACGGGGCGGAAGCTCCGGTGGCGCTGGGAACCGACACCAGCTACGCGGTGCTGGCCGGTCAGACCGTCACCAACACCGGCCCCAGCGTCATCAATGGAGACCCGGGGCTCAGCCCGGGGTCCTCGGTGACGGGATTTCCGCCCGGCATCGTCAACGGCTCTCAGAACGTGGGAAACGCCGCGGCTCTCCAGGCCCAGTCCGACCTGACCATCGCCTACAACGACGCGGCCGGTCGGGCTCCGACCGCCAGTGTGGCGGGGGATCTCGCCGGAGTGACGCTGACGCCCGGCGTCTACAACTCCACCGGGCCGCTGGCGAACAGCGGTACCGTCACCCTCGATGCGGAGGGGGACCCCAGTGCTGTCTTCATCTTCCAGATTGCCAGCACTTTGATCACGGGGTCGGCAAGCAATGTCAGCCTCATCAATGGGGCCCAGGCATGCAATGTGTTCTGGCAGGTGGGCAGTTCGGCCATCATTGGGACCAACTCCTTCTTCAAGGGCAACATCCTGGCCCTGACGGACATCCATGCACAGACCGGCACGGTGATCGAGGGCCGGGCCCTGGCGCGCAACGGTGAGGTCACCCTGGACGACAACACCATCACCAGGGCGGCCTGCACTGGTGGGCCTGCCGGGCCCACGGGCCCGACCGGACCGACGGGTGCGACCGGTCCCAATGGTGCGACGAGTCCGAACGGTGCGACGGGTGCGACCGGTGCGACGGGTGAGACCGGTGCCAATGGTGCGACGGGTGCGACCAGTGCCAATGGTGCGACGGGTCCGAACGGTGCGACGGGTGCGACCGGTGCCAATGGTGCGACGGGTCCGAACGGTGCGACGGGTGCGACCGGTCTCAATGGTGCGACGGGTCCGAACGGTGCGACGGGTGCGACCGGCGCGACGGGTGCGACCGGTGCCAATGGTGCGACGGGTCCGAACGGTGCGACGGGTGCGACCGGTCTCAATGGTGCGACGGGTGCTACCGGACCTGCCGGTCCGGACGGACCTACCGGATCGGGCGGTGGCCACGGCGGTGGCCACGGCGGTGACCACGGTGGCGGTTACCAAGGTGGTGGGAAGGAGGATGCCGGTTACCACGGTGGCGGTTACCAAGGTGGTGGCAAGGAGGGCCACGGCGGCGGTGGCCATGGTGGTGGCAAGGAGTGCCACTGTGGCGGTGGCCACGGCGGTGACCACGGTGGCGGTTACCAAGGTGGTGGGAAGGAGGATGCCGGTTACCACGGTGGCGGTTACCAAGGTGGTGGCAA
>NZ_JBHVFF010000221.1:6586-14646 GCF_042801895.1 Streptomyces sp. NPDC057543
CACGGCGGTGACCACGGTGGCGGTTACCAAGGTGGTGGGAAGGAGGATGCCGGTTACCACGGTGGCGGTTACCAAGGTGGTGGCAAGGAGTGCCACGGCGGCGGTGGCCATGGTGGTGGCAAGGAGTGCCACTGTGGCGGTGGCCACGGCGGTGACCACGGTGGCGGTTACCAAGGTGGTGGGAAGGAGGATGCCGGTTACCACGGTGGCGGTTACCAAGGTGGTGGCAAGGAGTGCCACTGTGGCGGTGGCCACGGCGGTGACCACGGTGGCGGTTACCAAGGCGGTGGCAAGGAGGGCCACGGTGGCGGCTACCAAGGTGGTGGCAAGGAGGGTGCCGGTTACCACGGTGGCGGTTACCAAGGTGGTGGGAAGGAGGGTGCCGGTTACCACGGTGGCGGCTACCACGGTGGTGGCAAGGAGGGTGCCGGTTACCACGGTGGCGGCTACCAGGGCGGCAAGGACCGCGAGGAGCTGGCCAAAACGGGAACGAAGACGGAACTCGCCGTCATGGCCGGTTCGGCGCTTCTGCTCACCCTGGGTGGCTCGGCAATCGTCTTCATGAACAGGCGGCGTCTGCGCCCCACCATCTAGTGTCCTGCGCCGGGAATTCGATCAAGATATGAGGCGAGGCGTTCGAGGATCTCGTCGGCGCTCTTCGTCCAGGCGAAGGGGCGGGGGTTGTCGTTCCAGGTCTTGATCCAGTTTCGGATGTCCTTCTCCAGCGCGTGGAGGGATTTGTGGGTGCCGCGCCGTATCTGCTTGTCCGTCAGGAGCCCGAACCAGCGCTCGACCTGGTTGAGCCAGGAGGAGTAGGTGGGGGTGAAGTGCATGTGGAACCGAGGGTGGGCCTCCAGCCATTTCCTGACCGCCGGCGACTTGTGGGTGCTGTAGTTGTCGCAAATCAGGTGGACGTCCAGGCCGGCAGGGACCTCCTTGTCGAGCTTGGTGAGGAACTTCTTGAACTCGACGGTCCGGTGGCGGCGGTGGATGGAGCCGATGATCTCGCCGGTGGCCACGTCCAGGGCGGCGAACAGGGTGGTGACGCCGTGACGGATGTAGTCGTGGGTGCGGCGTTCTGGCATACCCGGCATCATCGGCAGCACCGGGGCGGACCGGTCCAGTGCCTGGATCTGGGACTTCTCATCCACACACAGGGCCAGGGCACGCTCGGGCGGGTCGATGTAGAGGCCGACCACGTCGCGGACCTTCTCGATGAACTGCGGGTCGTTGGACAGCTTGAACGTGTCCACCTGGTGCGGCTTGAGGCCGAATGCCTTCCAGATCCGGCCGACCGTGGACTTCGACAGTCCGCTCTCAGCCGCCATCGAAGCCCTCGACCAGTGGGTGGCGTCCTTCGGGGACCGCTCGAGCGTGGCGACGACTACATCCTCGACCCGCTCATCGGTGATCTTCCTCGGACCACCGGGCCGGGACTCGTCCACCAGCCCCTCCATCCGCAGTTCCAGGAAGCGCTGCCGCCACTTGCCCACGGTCTGCGGCCAGATACCCAACTCGTCGGCAACCTGCCGGTTCGTCTTCCCGTCCGCGCACCCCAGCACGATCCGGCACCGCTGAGCCAACGCCTGCGAAGACTTCGCCCGCCGCGACCAGCGCACCAACGTCGCCCGTTCGTCCTCGGACAACACCAGCTCGGCCATCGGCCGTCCCGTCTTCGCCATGAAGGCAGTCTACTTATTCAACGAATTCCCGGCGCAGGACACTAGGCGGGCAGCTCAACTGGGTGCAGCGATCCAATCGGCCGACGACAGCCTCTCTGGAGCTGTGGTTGGCCGATTCGGCTGTCTTCGGGGGTACTCCGGCGACTCCACGAGCGGCGTTCCTCAACGGGCCTTTCAGAGCGCTCGGCCGCAGAGAGATCCGCCCTCACCACTCCTGACTACCACGCGCCGCCCCGGCACGTCCCCACCCGTACACACGTCCCCCGACCTGCACGGCTCCCGTTCTGCCCCGTTGTAAGGCACCCTGACTCCCTGCCGCCCACCATCGCCCGCAGGGAGTCAGTGCACCGTTGTCCAGAGTTGAGATCGACCACGAACAGCACCATCTCGACATCCTTCACGCCCGTGTGGAGGCCCTTCGCGAGGACGCCGGGCATCAGCTGGCCGGTGTGCTGCGGGAGACCGGCGGTACCCGGCAGGGGCGGCTGGAGCGGGAGAGCGCCGCCGCCCGGTTCGCGGGGCAGATCGCGCGGTACGACGCCGCCGAGAACGGGCTCTGCTTCGGACGGCTCGATCTGCGCGACGGGGAACGGCACTACATCGGCCGGATCGGGCTGCCCGCCGAGTCCGCCGACGACGACCCGCTGCTGCTCGACTGGCGCGCCCCGGCGGCCCGCGCGTTCTACGTCGCGACGCCCGCGGCCCCGCACGGGGTGCGCAGGCGCCGCCATCTGACCACCCGGGGCCGGCGGGTCGTCCGGCTCGACGACGAGGTGCTCGACCGGGACGGTGTGCCGGACAGCGAGCTGACCGGCGAGGCGGCCCTGCTCGCCTCCCTCGACACCGGGCGCACTGGCCGCATGCACGACATCGTCGCCACCCTCCAGGCCGAGCAGGACGCGATCATCCGCTCCGACCACCGCGGCGTCCTCGTGGTCCAGGGCGGCCCCGGCACCGGCAAGACGGCGGTCGCCCTGCACCGGGCCGCTTATCTGCTCTACACCCACCAGCAGCTGGCCTCCCGGGGCGTGCTGGTCGTCGGCCCCAACCCCACCTTCATCGGGTACATCGGTCAGGTGCTGCCCGGCCTCGGCGAGAACAGCGTGCTGCTGTCCACCGTCGGAGAGCTGTATCCGGGGATCCGCGCGGACCGCGCCGAGGCACCGGAGACCGCCGAACTCAAGGGACGTACCGAGATGGCGGCCGTCATCGCCGCGGCGGTCCGGGACCGGCAGGTGCCCGCGGCATCCGGGCACGGGATCGAGGTGGAGGTCGACGGCGACGTCGTCCGCCTCGACCACGAGGAGTGCGTACGCGCCGCAGACACCGCCCGCGCGACCCGGCTGCCGCACAACCTGGCCGCCCCTGTCTTCCGGCGCGAGATCGTGGACGCGCTCGCCCGGCGGTCCGTGGCAGCCACCCGCGACCTCGCCGACCGGTTGGAGGCGGACATCGCCGAGGTGCTCGCCGAGGCCGGTCTCGACCGGGCCGTACGCGCCGACCTGGACGCCCTGCCGGGGCTGCTCGGCGACGACGACTCGGCCACCGCGCGGGAACGCACCGAGGAACAGGACATCGACGACGTCCGGCGCCTGCTCGCCGCCGACGCCGACGTACGGGCCGCGCTCGACGTCCTGTGGCCGCCCCTCACGCCGCGGCAGCTTCTCACCGACCTGTACGGACAGCGTGCGCGCCTGGACTCCGCCGCGCCCGGACTCACCCACGCGGAAAGGGAGTTGCTGTTCCGCGCGCCGGACGGCGACGGCGGCTGGAGCGCCGCCGACGTACCGCTGCTGGACGAGGCCGCCGAACTGCTCGGCCAGGACAACCGCGCGGCCGAGGCCGCCGCCGCCCGCGAGCGGGCCGAGGGCGTCGCGTACGCGCAGGGTGTCCTGGACCTCGCGGCGGGCGACGCGGAGGACGAGGAGGAGGGCGGCCTCGCCGGACTGGTCGACGCGCGGACCCTCGCCGACCGTCACGAGGAACGCACCACCCGCACCGTCGCCGAACGAGCCTTCGCGGACCGGAGCTGGGTCTTCGGGCACATCATCGTCGACGAGGCACAGGAACTCTCCCAGATGGCCTGGCGGTTGCTGATGCGACGCTGCCCGACCCGCTCCATGACCCTGGTCGGCGACGTGGCCCAGACCGGCGACGCCGCCGGGGCCTCCTCGTGGGCCTCCGCACTCGCCCCGCACATCGGCGACCGGTGGCGCCAGGCGTCGCTCACCGTCAACTACCGGACCCCCGCCGAGATCATGGCGTCCACCACGGATGTGCTCGCCGCGCTCGGCCCGGGGCTCGAACCGCCGCGCTCGGTACGGGAGACGGGCGTCGCTCCCTGGCTGCTGCGCACCGACGACACCGCCCGCGCCCTCGCCGAACTCGCCGCGAAGGAGGCCGCGGCGCTGGACGAGGGCAGGCTCGCCGTGATCGTCCCCGACGCGCGGCGCGACGAACTGGGGGCCGCGGTGGCCCGTGCGGTGCCCGGCACGACGTACGGGGAGGAGCCCGACCTGGAGAACCGGGTCGTGGTCCTCGGCGTGCGGCAGGCCAAGGGGCTGGAGTTCGACGCGGTACTGCTGGCCGACCCCGCGGCCGTCCTCGACCGTTCGGTGCGCGGCCTGAACGACCTGTACGTGGCCCTGACCCGGGCCACGCAACGCCTGGGCATCGTGCACGAGGGCCCGGCCCCCGAGGTACTGGCGAACGCGGTGAGGGCGCGGGCGTGAAGGAACGGGCGTAGAGGAGCGGGGTGGCGGACCGGGGCGCGAGAGGGGCCGCACATCCCGCGCGGCTCAGTTCAGCATCGCCCGCGCCGCCCGCGCCCTCCGCCGGATCGCTGCCGCCGCCTCGGGCTCGACTTTGTCGACGACCTCCGCGTATTCCTCCATCTCCGCCGCCCCGCGCAGGAACTGCCCGCTCTGTACGAGCAGTTGCGCCCGCTCGTACCGCAGCCGGGCCGGGTGCGAGGGCAGCAGCAGCGAGAGGTCCACCGCCCAGAGCGCCACGTCCGTCCGTTCCGGGCGGGTGGCCGCCCACGCCCTGATGTTGTTCAGGATCCGCAGCACGATCTCCAGCGGCGGCGCGGGCACCAGCATCGACTCGTCGAGGGGCTCCCCGGTCGCCCCCGCCACCAGCAGTTCCGCGTCCTGCCCGGTCATCGGGCGGCCGCCGTCGAACGGATCGGCCAGCACCCGCTCGGCCGGATCGCCGAACCCGACGACGAAATGGCCGGGCAGCGCCACCCCGTACACCGGAGCGCCCGCCCGCCGCGCCACCTCGATCCACACCACGGACAGCAGGATCGGCAGCCCGCGCCGCCGCCGCAGCACCTCGTGCAGCAACGACGACTCCAGCCGCTGGTAGTCCGCCGACGAGCCCGCGAAACCGCACCGCTCGCCGAGCAGTTCCGCCAGGGCCGAGGCCCAGGCCCGGCCGCCCCGCACCCCGTACGGGAGCCGGCCCGCCAGCTCGTCCAGTTCGATCTGCGCGGCGTCGGTCCCGTTCGCGTCCAGCGCCGGGTCGGCCACCGCGCCCAGCAGCAGGCAGAGCAGCGCGAGATCCGGCCGCTCGGCGCGCGCCTCCTCGGCGAACCGCTGGTACAGCTCGTCCCGGTCGGGGCGCCCCGGCCGGTCGGGCTCGTGAGGACTCATCGCGCCTCCCCGCCCGTCACGCCGACCGGAAGTGGTGATACCGGTGATGGACCGCGAACCCCATGCCTTCGTACAGTGCCCGCGCCGCGTCGTTGTCCGTCTCGACCTGGAGCCACGCCGCCGAGGCGCCCTCGTCCAGAGCCTTGCGGGCGAGCGCGGTCATCACGGCGGAGGCGAGCCCGCGCCGCCGGTGGGCCGGGTCCACCTCGACGGCCATGAAACCGGCCCACCGTCCGTCCACCACGCACCGCCCGATCGCGGCGGGCGCCGCGCCCTCGGCGTCACCGGGCACGGCGGCGAACCATACCGACGGGCCGCCGCGCAGCACCTGAAGGACGTGCGGCCCCGGCGTCTCGAAGCGCTGATAGCGGGAGAGCCACGCCTCGTCGAGGTCCCGGCTCAGCCGCACCCGGGACACAACGGCGTCCAGATCGCCGACCGGCGCCAGCGCGGCGACCCGTACCTCCGCCGTCACTTCGCGCCACCACCCGCGCTCCTCCAACTCGGCGCAGAGCAGCTCCTGGGTGCCCTCCGCACCGGTCGCCGTCTGGATGTACGCGGGCAGCTCCCGCTCCCCGTACCACCGCCGGACGCGCCCGAGCGCCTCGTCGAGCGGCATGCCTGGATCGCCGAGCGGCAGCACGGAATTGGCGCGCCGGGTGAAACCCCGGGCGGCGCGCAGCCGCCAGTCGCCCAGCGGCTCGCTCTCCACCGGCTGCCAGGCGCGGGCACAGACGGGCGCGAGCTCGTCGAAGGAGGCCGCGGGACCTCGCCGCCGGGCCGGGGCGGCGGGCACGACCTTGCCCGCCACCAGCGTCGATTCCGGGATGCGGACGGAATCCCCGCCCTTCGTTGTGATCGACAGCACACCCTTGTCCCACGATGTGAGAACACCAACCGTGTCAGTGAATTTCGCCCCTTGCGGGCCCTCCTCCGGCGTACGCCGGACTGATACCCGTTTGCCCACGTCAGCCGGTGTAATTCGGACTTCGAGTTGTCCGCCGATGGTGAATTCCACAGCTCTCTCCGCCCCTCCTGTTCGGTTCGTGCCCGCGAACGGAGATACTAGGGGTGGGCATCGACGACGCCGCGCTCCCGCGCGAGAGCCAACGCCCTACCGAGGAGGAACGACAGCGTGACCTACGTCATCGCGCAGCCTTGTGTCGACGTGAAGGACAAGGCCTGCATCGAAGAGTGCCCCGTCGACTGCATCTACGAGGGCCAGCGGTCCTTGTACATCCACCCGGACGAATGCGTCGACTGTGGAGCCTGTGAGCCGGTGTGCCCGGTCGAGGCGATCTTCTACGAGGACGACACCCCGGAGGAGTGGAAGGACTACTACAAGGCGAACGTCGAGTTCTTCGATGACCTCGGGTCGCCCGGTGGTGCCTCCAAGCTGGGCCTGATCGAACGCGACCACCCGTTCATCGCCGCGCTGCCGCCGCAGAACCAGTAGTCAACGGCAGGCAGGTGCGCCGCCCCGGTCCCGTACGGCTCGTCACCGTACGGGGCCGAGGCGTTTTTGCCGCCGGAGCGGCCCGAGCAACCCTCGGACCCCGTACGAGAAAGCAGAGATCCGTGTCCGCAGTCTCCTCCCGTCTCCCGGTCTTCCCCTGGGACAAGCTCGCGCCCTACAAGTCGACGGCCGCCACCCATCCGGACGGCATCGTGGACCTGTCCGTCGGCACGCCCGTCGACCCGGTCCCCGAGCTGATCCAACAGGCGCTCGTCGCCGCCGCGGACAGCCCCGGCTATCCGACGGTGTGGGGGACCGCCGAGCTGCGCGACGCGATCACCGGCTGGGTGGAGCGGCGGCTCGGCGCGGTCTCCGTGGCGCACGAGAACGTCCTGCCGGTGGTCGGCTCCAAGGAGCTGGTGGCCTGGCTGCCGACGCAGCTCGGTCTCGGCCCGGGCGACAAGGTGGCATACCCGCGCCTCGCCTACCCGACGTACGAGGTGGGCGCCCGGCTCTGCGGCGCCGAGCCCGTCGTCTACGACGACCCCGCCGAGCTGGACCCGACCGGCCTGAAGCTGCTCTGGCTCAACTCGCCGTCCAACCCGACCGGTCGCGTCCTGGCCAAGGAGGAGCTGACCCGGATCGTCGCCTGGGCGCGCGAGCACGGCGTGCTGGTCTTCAGTGACGAGTGCTACCTGGAGCTGGGCTGGGAGGCCGAACCCGTCTCGGTACTGCACCCGGACGTCTGCGGCGGTACGTACGAGGGCGTCGTCGCCGTCCACTCCCTCTCCAAGCGCTCCAACCTGGCCGGATACCGCGCGGCATTCATCGCGGGTGACGCGGCCGTGCTCGGCGAGCTGCTGCTGATCCGCAAGCACGGCGGCATGATGACGCCCGCCCCGGTCCAGGCGGCGACGATCGCGGCGCTCGGCGACGACGAGCACGTCGCCGAGCAGCGGACCCGGTACGCGGAGCGGCGCGCGGCCCTGCGCGCGGCGCTGGAGGCGAACGGCTTCCGCGTCGAGCACAGCGAGGCGAGCCTGTACCTGTGGGCGACGCGCGACGAGCCGTGCTGGGAGACCGTGGCGTACCTGGCGGAACTCGGCATTCTCGTGGCGCCGGGCGACTTCTACGGACCGGCCGGTGACCGCTTCGTGCGCGTGGCGTTCACGGCGACGGACGAGCGGGTGGCCGCCGCGGTCAAGCGGCTGGCCTGACAGTCGGCGTCACATGCGAGGGGCCTCGGGAGTACGCACTCCCGAGGCC
>NZ_JBHVFF010000222.1:0-14563 GCF_042801895.1 Streptomyces sp. NPDC057543
ACCGGGAACACCACGGTCGCGGGACGGCCCCGGTCAGCTCACTCCGCGGCCCAGGGAACCTGCGGCGCGCGGTAGTAGTTGATGCCGAGCGCGGAGAACCTCGGCCCCTGCGCGCCGAGCCGCACCTTGTACGCGTCCCAGTCGTGCGTGGCCGCGGGCGACCACCCGAGCTCCGCCACGCCCGGCAGCCTCGGGAACGCCATCTGCTCGATCTCGTCGCTGTTGGTCAGGGTCTCCGACCAGAGCGGCGCCTCGACCCCGAGGATGGAGCCCGCCGGAGCGCCGTCCAGGTACGCCGCCGGGTCCCAGTCGTAACTGCGCTGGACGGAGACGTAACCGGCCCAGGCCAGGCCCAGCTTGGTGTCCTTGTCGTACTTCATGTCGAGGTAGCTCCGGTCGGCCGGGGACAGCACCAGCTGCGTGCCGTTCACGGCGGCGTCCGCCACCTGCTTGCGTTCGGCCGCGCCCGTCTGGTCGTAACCCCAGTACTGGGCGACCGCGCCCTCGACTGGCGTGGCCCCGGTCAGCTGGTGCCAGCCGATCACGGTCTTGCCGTGCTTGGCGACGACGGCCTGTGCCTTGTTCATGAAGGTCACATAGTCCGCGTGGCTGGTGGAGTGCGCCTCGTCGCCGCCGATGTGGAGGTACTTGCCGGGGGTGAGTTCGGCCAGCTCACGGACCACGTCGTCGACGAAGTCGTACGTGATGGCCTTCGGGACGCAGAGCGAGCTGAAGCCGACGGCGGTGCCGGTGTAGAGCGGCGGCGCGACACCGTCGCAGTTCAGCTCCGCGTACGAGGCGAGCGCCGCGTTGGTGTGGCCGGGCATGTCGATCTCCGGTACGACCTCCAGATAGCGGGAGGAGGCGTAGCGGACGATCTCCTTGTAGTCGCTCTTCGTGTAGTAACCGCCGACGCCCCCGCCGACCTCCGTCTGCCCGCCGTACGTGGCGAGGCGCGGCCAGGAGTCGATGGCGATGCGCCAGCCCTGGTCGTCGGAGAGGTGCAGGTGGAGCTTGTTCATCTTGTAGAGGGCGAGCTGGTCGATGTAGCGCTTGACCTCGGTGACGGAGAAGAAGTGCCGGGACACGTCCAGCATGGCGCTGCGGTACGCGTAGCGGGGCGCGTCCTTGACCGTGCCGCCCGCGACCTTCCACGGGCCCTTCTGGTGGCTGTTCTTCTCCACATCCGCCGGGAGCAGCTGACGGAGCGTCTGGACGCCGTGGAAGAGCCCTGCCGGGTCGCGCGCGGTGATGGTGACGGAGCCGGGGTTCGACTTCAGGGTGTAGCCCTCGGCGCCGGATCCGCTGTCGTGGGGGTCGAGCCGGAGCCGGATGCCGTCGCCGCCGCGGCCGGTGACCGGCAGGGCGTAGCCGGTGGACGGGCGGAGCACGCCCGCCAAGTAGTCGCCGACCTGCCGGGCCCCGCGGGAGTCGTCCTCGACCCGGATCCTGGTGTTCGCGGTGATGCTGTACGGGGCACCGCCGGGCTTCGCCTCGGCGGGGGCGGGCAGTATCTCTCCGAGCGGGCGGGGCGAGGGGGCGGCGGACGGGCCGCGGCTCGCCGCGTTACCGTCCGGCGCCGCGCCGACGCCGGCGATACCGGCCGCCGTGACGAGCAGCAGCGAGCCGAGCAGACGGGGAAGGGCGGTGCGCTGTGTCCTGTGCAGTCTCACAAGCCGGGTCCCTTTCGACGGGTTCACACCTGTGGAATCTCCTGACTGAACCATCACCATGCGTATCGTCTGTCTCACACATGGTCAAGGTGTAGACCACTTCCCCTTATGCGGCTGAGAGAATCCGCCTCATGGCGGAAATAATCCAGCGCGACGGGACGTGGACCTTCGACGGCCGGACGGTGCGGATCGTGCCGGGCAGGGGGAAGGGCATCCATCCACTGCGGCAGGAGTTGGGTGAGTGCGCCGTCCCGCTCCGGGCGATGGCGGGCATCGCCTTCGAACCGGACCGCAGGGGCGGCCGGCTGCGACTGCGGCTGCGCGAGGGCGCCTGCCCGGTCCTGCGCGCCGCGAACGGACGGCTCAAGGACGCCGCGGATCCGTACCAGCTGGCCGTGGAGAAGGACCGCAGTGGCGTGGCGGAGTACTTCGTCGAGGAGGTGCGCAGCGCCCTGCTGATCGAGCAGGTGCCCGCCGGGCCGGTGGACGGCTTCCTGCTGCCCGGACCCCCGGTACCGGTCGCCGGGGGCGGCGGGGACGGCACGGCCTCGTTCGACGGCAAGGTCATCCGCCTCACCTGGAACTGGAAGGCCAAGGAGGTGAAGACGTCGGGCGGTCCGGTCGACTTCCCGGTGTCGGAGGTGACCGCGGTGCACTGGCTGCCGGCCATCGGCCTGGAGAACGGGCATCTGCGCTTCGTACGGAACACGGGGCCGGCGTCGGCTCCGGCGGCCGCCTACGACCCGTATTCACTGGATCTGTGGGGGCTGTCCAAGAAGGAGTACACGGCGGCACTGGTCGCGGCGGCGGTGCTGGTCCGGCTGCCGTCCGCGGCGGCGCGGACGGGGGCGGGGACCGGGGCAACGGGGGCCGGGGCGGGTACGGGGGCCGAAGACGTCGTCGAGGGCGCCCCGGCAGAGATCGCACCGCCGCCCGCCGACGACCACGACGTGCTGCTGCGCCGGCTGCGGGAGCTCGGGGAGCTGCGTCAGGCGGGGATTCTCACCGACGACGAGTTCACCGCCGCCAAGCAGGCCGTCCTGAAGCGCCTGTAGGCACAGCCGCACCGGTCACCCCGATCGGACCCGACCGAGAGCCTCATCACACACACTCCTGCCCGATATCGGGCAGAATTCTTGCGTAAGCGCCCCATCCACAGCAATATCGACGAGTGCTCGAACGCCGCCCGTCGCATGACGACCTCATCGATCACCTGGTGCGCAGCACCGCGCTCCAGCGCGGTGAAGCCACCCGGGTGATCCTCGACGTGCTGGCGTACTTCGACGAGACGACCGATGAATTCGTCCGCCGCCGCCACCGGGAACTGCAGTCCGGGGGCCTGGTGAACACGGAGATCTTCGAGCGGATCGCGGCCGAACTGCCGCACCGGGCGGTCGCACCGCCGGAGCTTTCGCTCCGCCAGCTGCGCCGCATCGTCTACGGCTGAGCGACGGGCACCACAGGTACGTCGATGGAGGGGCAGAGACTTTATGTGCGGAATCGTCGGATATATCGGGAAGCGTGATGTGGCTCCGCTGCTGCTGGAAGGGCTGCAGCGGCTGGAGTACCGGGGTTACGACTCCGCGGGCATCGTCATCACCGGCAAGGCGTCGGCCGGGAAGCCCGCCGCCCTGAAGATGGTCAAGGCGAAGGGCCGGGTCCGCGAGCTGGAGGCCCGCGTTCCCAAGCGTTTCACCGGCACCACCGGTATCGCCCACACCCGCTGGGCCACCCACGGCGCCCCGAGCGACGAGAACGCGCACCCGCACCTGGACGCCGACAACAAGGTCGCCGTCGTCCACAACGGCATCATCGACAACGCCTCCGAGCTCCGTGCGAAGCTCGTCGCCGACGGTGTCGAGTTCCTCTCCGAGACCGACACCGAGGTGCTGGTCCACCTGATCGCCCGTGCCCAGGCCGATTCCCTGGAGGAGAAGGTCCGCGAGGCGCTGCGCTCGGTCGAGGGCACGTACGGCATCGCCGTCCTGCACGCCGACTTCAACGACCGCATCGTGGTCGCCCGCAACGGCTCCCCGGTCGTCCTCGGCATCGGCGAGAAGGAGATGTTCGTCGCCTCGGACGTCGCCGCGCTGGTCGCCCACACCCGCCAGGTCGTCACCCTGGACGACGGCGAGATGGCCACCCTCAAGGCCGACGACTTCCGTACGTACACGACGGAGGGCTCGTCCACGACGGCCACGCCGACCACCGTGGAGTGGGAGGCCGAGTCGTACGACATGGGCGGCCACGACACGTACATGCACAAGGAGATCTCCGAGCAGGCCGACGCCGTCGACCGGGTGCTGCGTGGCCGGATCGACGACCGGTTCGCCACCGTGCACCTGGGCGGCCTGAACCTGGACGCCCGCGAGGCGCGCGGGGTGCGCCGGATCAAGATCCTGGGCTGCGGCACCTCGTACCACGCGGGCCAGATCGGCGCACAGCTGATCGAGGAGCTCGCCCGCATCCCCGCGGACGCCGAGCCCGCCTCCGAGTTCCGCTACCGCAACCCGGTCGTCGACCCGGACACCCTGTACGTCGCGGTCTCCCAGTCCGGTGAGACGTACGACGTGCTGGCCGCCGTCCAGGAGCTCAAGCGCAAGGGCGCCCGGGTGCTCGGCGTCGTCAACGTGGTGGGTTCGGCGATCGCCCGGGAGGCCGACGGCGGTACGTACGTCCACGCCGGCCCCGAGGTCTGCGTCGTCTCCACCAAGTGCTTCACCAACACGGTCGTCGCGTTCGCGCTGCTCGCCCTGCACCTGGGCCGGATCCGGGACCTGTCGGTCGCCGACGGCAAGCGGATCATCGAGGGGCTGCGCAGGCTGCCCGCCCAGATCAGCGAGATCCTGGCGAACGAGGACGAGATCAAGAAGATGGCGGCCGAGTACGCGGACGCCAAGTCGATGATGTTCATCGGCCGGGTGCGCGGCTATCCCGTCGCCCGTGAGGCCTCGCTGAAGCTCAAGGAGGTCTCGTACATCCACGCGGAGGCGTACCCCGCCTCCGAGTTGAAGCACGGGCCGCTCGCGCTGATCGAGCCCGCGATGCCGACGGTCGCGATCGTGCCGGACGACGATCTGCTGGAGAAGAACCGCGCCGCGATGGAGGAGATCAAGGCCCGCAGCGGCCGCATCCTCGCCGTCGCCCACCAGGTGCAGGAGAAGGCCGACCACACCATCGTCGTGCCGAAGAACGAGAACGAGCTGGACCCGATCCTGATGGGCATCCCGCTCCAGCTCTTCGCGTACCACACGGCCCTGGCCATGGGCCGCGACATCGACAAGCCCCGCAACCTGGCGAAGTCCGTCACCGTCGAGTAGTCCCGGTCCGGCAGAACGGCCCCGTACCCACCGCCACCGCGGGTACGGGGCCGCTCCCGTGCGGGCCGGTGACTGCCCCGGGGCACCGGCCCGGTCGCTGCCTCGAAGGGTGCTGGAGGTCTTGGCCGGGCTCCCGGCCAAGACCTCCGGTGCCCGACTAGCCGGTGGCTGTCACACCCCGGCCGGCAGCGCGACCCGGCAGTGCCGTGGGCCAGTTGGCGAGGGCCGCCGTGGCCCCGTACCAGGCGGCGAGGCCGGACGCGGCGGCGAACCAGCCGCCCGCCTTCGCCAGGCTCCCGCTGTCCGCGAACTGCCCGACGGCCAGGAGCAGGAGCGCCAGGAACAGCAGTCCGTACGTTCCCCGGCCGAGCAGACCGCCACCGGTCGCGCCGAGGGCCAGGCTGAGCGCGAACAGGGCCCATAGCAGCAGGAACAGCCCTGCCGCATGGCTGGAGACGTGCGCGCCGGCGCCGGTGCCCCAGGTGAACCAGAAGGCGCCGAGCCCGGCGAAGGCCGTGCCGGTGAAGCCGCTGCCCGCACGGAACTCCAGGAGTCCGGCGACGAACAGGGCGATACCGCCGACATAGAGCGCGAGCGAGACGGCGTCGGCCGCCGTCACACCGTCCACGACCCCGGTGTGACCGATACCGAACGCCAACAGGGTGAGTCCCAGGGCGAGATGGCCGAGGGTAGCGGTGCTGGTGCTTCCCGCAGAGACGTCTTTGTCCACGGCGGGCTCCCTTCACATGCAGTGGTCCTGCTTCCCAGTGACCCTTATGTACCCTTCACAAGCGCACAATCCACCTCTGCACAGCAATGGATTGCCGGTTTCCACAGTCGAGTTGACGCCACGTCGGCCGCGAGGGTCCGCTGCTGTGACAGGGGTGACGACAGGGGGCTTCGGGACGGGGAACGCTCAGGGGATGACGACGACCGGGCGCTGCGCGCGGCGCGCGAGACGCCCCGCCACCGAGCCGAAGATGCGGCCGACGATGCCGTGCGTGGAGCCGACGACGATGGCGTCGGCCGAGTACTCCCGGCCGACCTCCTCCAGCTCGTGGCAGATGTCCCCGCCGCGCTCGACGAGCACCCAGGGAACCTCGGTCAGGTAGTCCGCACAGGCGAGCTCCAGGCCGAGCACCTCGGTGCGGTGATCGGGCACATCGACGAAGACGGGCGGCTCGCAGCCTGCCCAGACCGTGGTCGGCAGCCGATTGGCGACGTGGACGATGATCAGGCCCGAACCCGATCTTCGGGCCATGCCGATGGCGTATGCGAGGGCGCGCTCACTGGAGGTCGAGCCGTCGAAGCCGACCACGACCCCATGCCGGAAGGCGGGATCGCAGGAATGACGTGTTTCTTCGGCCGCCTGCGGGCCCGACATGGGGTCGGCTACCTGCTTGCGGTCGGCGGGTTCAGGGATTTCGTGACCGGCCATCGGTGTCTCGGCGAAGAGAGTCCTCGTGAGGAGAGCGACGTGGGGAAGGTGCGTCAGCGGGCGGTGTTGCGGTGTCCGGGAATCATCTTCCCAACCCCTTACCCCCAAGGGTACGGCGCCACTCCTCCACTGCCCAGACCCGCGCAAAGCGCGTGCGACGTTTCACGGAGCATGCCCGAGGCGGACCCGTATGGCAATGCCGGTTGCGCTGTACATCGACGCCGACGGGACAGGACGGCTCCGAGGGGTGACCGGCCGGACCGTATCCGTAACCCCCTGCGCCCGGCCGGGAACCGCCGTCCCCCCGGAGAGATCACCGCCCCACCACCGATCGCCGGGCCGGCGATCCACCCCCGGGAGTCACGCCGCGTCCACTCCGGCCCGTCCGCCCCGCCCGGACCCCTTCGCCGGCCGACGGACCGATACCGGCCCACCGGTCGGGATCCGGCTGCCGCCGCGGGCGCCGCATCATTCCGTACGATCGGCCGCCAGACCTGCCCAAGGGGCGCAAAGAAGTGACCGTTCACCGAGGTTGTGCGCCGGTCCAATGACTGAATCACGTATGCACAACCATCTATTTTCAGCCAACTTCATACCCCTGTCGCTTCCTTGCCGAATTGGCCGATCAACCCCCTTGCCACCAGGCAGGAAGAGACCGCGCGGTACGCTTCCACCCGATGGGGACGGGCCATCAAGGCGCGGCGCACTTCCCTGCACGGCCGCCGAGTGAAACCCTTCGTGATCGAATGCTTCCCGCCAAGTTGCCTTGTCGACATAACGCCGGTTGGTGAACTTGTCACGTCGGCACCACGGGACGCAGTAGATTCGATCTTGGGTAGACGGGGGTCTCATGCAGGACCGAGGGGAAACGTGCAGGAGCGACAGGCCCGTAAGGACCAGGGAGACGTGAACACCGAGGGGGGCTTAGCGTCATGAGCCAGGACTCCGCCGCCGCAACGGAGGCTGTACGGAAGCTCAGTGGACGACGACGACGAGAAGTCGTCGCCGTGCTGCTGTTCAGCGGCGGCCCCATCTTCGAGAGCTCGATCCCGCTCTCCGTGTTCGGAATCGACCGCCAGGACGCGGGAGTTCCGCGCTACCGGCTCCTCGTCTGCGGCGGGGAAGAGGGACCGCTGCGGACCACCGGGGGACTCGAACTCACCGCGCCCTACGGGCTGGAGGCGATCAGCAGGGCCGGCACCGTCGTGGTGCCCGCCTGGCGTTCGATCACCTCTCCGCCGCCCGCGGAGGCACTGGACGCGCTGCGCCGAGCCCATGAAGAGGGGGCCCGCATCGTCGGGCTGTGCACCGGGGCGTTCGTACTCGCCGCCGCCGGTCTGCTGGACGGCCGCCCGGCGACCACGCACTGGATGTACGCACCGACGCTGGCCAAGCGCTATCCGTCGGTCCACGTCGATCCCCGCGAGCTCTTCGTCGACGACGGCGATGTGCTCACCTCCGCCGGGACAGCGGCCGGGATCGATCTCTGTCTGCACATAGTCCGCACGGACCACGGCACGGAGGCCGCCGGGGCACTGGCCCGCCGGCTCGTCGTGCCGCCGCGGCGCAGTGGCGGTCAGGAGCGCTACCTCGACAGGTCTTTACCGGAGGAGATCGGCTCCGACCCGCTCGCCGAGGTCGTGGCCTGGGCGCTGGAGCATCTCCACGAGCAGTTCGACGTGGAGACGCTGGCCGCGCGTGCCTACATGAGCAGGCGGACCTTCGACCGCAGGTTCCGCTCGCTCACCGGCAGCGCACCGCTCCAGTGGCTGATCACCCAGCGCGTGCTGCAGGCGCAGCGGCTGCTGGAGACGTCCGAGTACTCGGTCGACGAGGTCGCGGGCCGCTGCGGCTTCCGCTCGCCGGTCGCGCTGCGCGGGCACTTCCGGCGCCAGCTGGGCTCCTCCCCCGCCGCGTACCGGGCCGCCTACCGGGCCCGCCGCCCACAGGGCGGCGGCACGGAGGTCCTCGCGTCGGCGATCGAGCCGCTCGTGCCGGCCCAGGGCGCCTCGGCGGGCCGGCGGGCCACCTCCGCGGCCGCCCAGCCGGGTCCGCACGCCGTCACGTCGGCGACGGTCGGGGCGGGGCAGCCGGAGCACGGGAAACCGGGCCCCGACGCGTACACCGCCGGGCGCCCGACCCTGCCGGGTCAACGGAGTGCCCCGTAGGCTGGGGACCATGAACGACCGCATGGTGTGGATCGACTGCGAGATGACCGGGCTCTCGTTGACGGAAGACGCACTCATCGAGGTGGCCGCACTGGTCACCGACTCGGAGTTGAACGTGCTCGGCGAAGGGGTGGACATCGTGATCCGCCCGCCGGACGCGGCCCTGGAGACGATGCCCGAGGTGGTGCGCCAGATGCACACCGCCTCGGGCCTCCTCGACGAGCTGGCCGGAGGCACCACGCTGGCCGACGCCGAGGCCCAGGTGCTGGCCTACGTCCGCGAGCACGTGAAGGAGCCCGGCAAGGCCCCGCTCTGCGGAAACTCGGTCTCCACCGACCGCGGCTTCCTGGCGCGGGACATGTCAGCCCTGGAGACTTACCTCCACTACCGGATCGTCGACGTGTCCTCGGTCAAGGAGCTGGCGCGCCGCTGGTACCCGAAGGCGTACTTCAACAGTCCGGCCAAGAACGGCAACCACCGGGCGCTCGCGGACATCCGTGACTCGATCACGGAGCTGCGCTACTACCGCGAGGCGATCTTCGTGCCGCAGCCCGGGCCGGACTCGGAGCAGGCCAGGACGATCGCGGCACGGGTCGCGCCGCCCACGCCGTAGGGGTCTGCGAAGCCGCTGGTCATAGGCCTTTCGGGGGCTGGGATCAGCGGCTGAACAACTGGGGCGCGAGCACCCGCTCGGACCCTGTACACTTTTTCTCGGCCGGTCAGAAAAAGACCGGACATGGTGGGTATAGCTCAGATGGTAGAGCACCTGGTTGTGGTCCAGGATGTCGCGGGTTCGAGTCCCGTTACTCACCCTGAAGGGAAGGGCCCCGGTCATCGACCGGGGCCCTTCTCGTATCTGAGCCGCCCTCACCGGGCGGCCGTGTGACGGCCGTCACGAGGAGTCGCGGACGACCAGTTCCGTGGGGAGCACGATCTGCGGACGCTCCTCGTTCTCGCCCGCGATCTCCTGGAGCAGTACCCGGGCCATCGTTCGGCCCATCTCCTCGATCGGCTGGCGCACGCTGGTCAGCGGCGGGTCCATGTGCCGGGCCACGGCCGAGTCGTCGAAGCCGATGAGGGCCACGTCGTCCGGGACGCGCCGGCCCGCCTCACGGAGCACCTGGCGGGCGCCCGCGGCCATGACGTCGGAGGCGGCGAAGACCGCGTCGACATCGGGGCGGCGGGCGAGCAGATCGCGCATGGCCTGCCCGCCGCCCTGCTCGGAGAAGTCGGCGCGGGCGATCAGCTCCTCGTCCGGTCCCAGGCCGGCCGCGGAGACCGCCTTGCGGTAGCCGTCGAGGCGGCGCCGCGCCCCGTAGACGTCGAGGCGCCCGGTGATCGTCGCGATGGAGCGGCGGCCCCGGGAGATCAGGTGGTCGACGGCGGCGCGCGCGCCCTCGAAGTTGTCGGAGTCGACCGAGGCGAGCGGTTCGGTGGCGGACCTGCGGCCGCTCATCACGGCCGGCATGCCGAGCTGCTCCAGCAGGTCGGGCAGCGGATCGTCGGCGTGGACGGAGACCAGCAGCACGCCGTCGACGCGGTGCGCGGTCAGATACTGCGCCAGCCTCCGGCGCTCGCGGTCGCTGCCGACGAGGGTCAGCAGCAGCTGCATGTCGGTGTCGGCGAGCGCCGCGCCGACTCCGCGGACGATGTCGGAGAAGTACGGCTCGGCGAAGAAACGGGTCTCCGGCTCGGGCACGACCAGGGCTATGGCGTCGGTGCGGTTCCCGGCGAGCGCACGGGCCGCGCGATTGGGCACGTACCCCAGTTCGGCGACGGCCGCCTCCACCGCCTCGCGGGTGTGCGCGCTGACCCGCGGGGATCCGTTGATGACCCGCGAGGCCGTGCCCCGCCCCACCCCCGCCCGTGCCGCGACCTCTTCGAGCGTGGGCCGCCCCCCGCTCCGTACTCGCGCTGCCGTCATGGCTGCCTCCCGTTCGCGGTCAATTTCTCACAGTCGGATAACCGAACCAAGTCCCGGGGGGGGAATCCCTTGCCCGCTCGGCCGGGACCGGCGGTCCCGGCACTTCCGTACCATGGGAGCGCTCCCATAGTACGCGGGTGCAGGCCCGGGGTTCCGTGGGCCCGGGATCGAGCGGAAACGACGGAGACCCGGCCGCCGGGCGGCCGGGTCTCGGGGGTCGTACGGAGTCGGGTCTCGGGGTCGTACGGAATCGTCGCAGGCGTACGGAGTCGGGGCTCGGGGTCGTACGGAATCGTCGGAGGCGTACGGAGTCGGGTCTCAGGGGTCGTGCGGAGTGGGGTGAGGCGCTACGGGGTCAGGCGAGGTCGGGGGCCGGGGGCAGTGCGTGGCGGCGGATGACGTCGGCGTACCAGTGGGCGCTCGCCTTGGGGATGCGGCGCTGGGTGGCGTAGTCGACGTAGACGGCGCCGAACCGCTTCGAGTACCCGTACGCCCACTCGAAGTTGTCCATCAGGGACCACAGGAAGTAGCCGCGGACGTCCGCGCCGTCGGCCACGGCCCGCTGTACGGCGTCGAGGTGGCCGCGCAGGTACTCGATCCGCTCGGGGTCCTCCACCAGGCCCTCGGGCGAGACGTAGTCGTCGAAGGCCGCGCCGTTCTCGGTGACCATCAGCGGCAGGCCCGGGTTGTCCCGGGAGACGTCGATGAGCAGGTTGTACAGCCCGTCGGGGTCGATCGCCCAGTTCATCGCGGTGCGCTTCCTGCCCTCGGCGAGGTGGAAGGCGACGTGCTCGGAGCCGGGCCACGGGGAGTGGTCACTGTTGCCGTGGCCGTCGTCGCGCGAGTCGCCGGAACCGTCCGCGGGCGTGGAGACCAGCGTCGGCGTGTAGTAGTTGACGCCGAGGACGTCGACCGGACGGGAGATGGCGGCCAGGTCGCCGGCCTGGACCAGCTTCGACCAGTCCACCAGGTGCGAGGTGTCGGCGATCAGGTCCTCGGGGTACGCGCCGCGCAGCATCGGGCCGGTGAAGACCCGGTTGCCCACCGCGTCGATCCGACGGGCGGCGTCCGCGTCGGCCGCGCTGCCGGTCAGCGGGCGGACCTGGTGGAGATTGAGGGTGACCGAGGTCTGCGCGGCAGCGGGGAGTTGGTTGCGCAGAACCTCGATCGCCCGGCCATGGGCGAGGTTGAGATGGTGGGCGGCCCGCAGCGCGGCGGCCGGCTCGGTGCGGCCGGGGGCGTGCACGCCCGACCCGTATCCGAGGAAGGCCGAGCACCACGGCTCGTTGAGGGTCGTCCAGGTGCTGACGCGGTCGCCGAGGGCGTCGGCCATGATGGCGGCGTAGTCGGCGAAGCGCTCGGCGGTCACCCGCTGGGGCCAGCCGCCGGCGTCCTCCAGCTCCTGGGGCAGGTCCCAGTGGTAGAGGGTGGCGACGGGTGCGATGCCCGCTTCGAGGAGTTCGTCGACGAGCTTGCGGTAGAAGTCCAGTCCGCGTTCGACGGCGGGGCCGCGCCCGGTGGGCTGCACCCGGGACCAGGAGACGGAGAAGCGGTAGGCCTTCAGGCCGAGCCGCTTCATCAGCGCCACGTCGTCGCGGTAGCGGTGGTAGTGGTCGGCGGCGATGTCTCCGGTGTCGCCGTTGCGGACCTTGCCCGGAGTGCGGCTGAAGGTGTCCCAGATGGAAGGGGTGCGGCCGTCCTCGGCCGCGGCGCCCTCGACCTGGTAGGCGGCGGTGGCCGCCCCCCAGACGAAACCGGTCGGAAAGTCCGCCGCCTCGGGCGCCTGCTTCGGGGCGGTGGCGGGTCGTACAGCAGTCATGCGGGAGCGCTCCCAGGAGTGGACGAACAGGGGCAGGTAAGCGGTTGGGGCTCCAGGGCCCGTACGGCCCGCGGTCAGGGAAACAGGCCGTACGGGTGCCTGGGGAACGGCGGGTGACGCGCGGTCACCCCTTGACGGCGCCGGACATGATCCCGCCGACGATCTGCTTGCCGAAGATCACGAAGACCACGAGCAGCGGCAGGGTGCTGATCAGCGCACCGGCCATCACGATGCTCTGGTCGGGGGTGTAGGAGGCACTCAGCTGGCCGAGGGCCACCTGGAGCGTGGGATTCTGCTGATTGAGGGCGAGGTAGGGCCAGAAGAAGTCGTTCCAGGCCTGCACGAAGGTCAGCATCCCCAGCACCATCATCGCGGGGCGGGCCACCGGGAGCACCACGCTCCGCACGATGCGGAAGTTGTTCGCGCCGTCGATCTTGGCAGCCTCGATGAGTTCGTAGGGCAGCGCCTCGGTGAGGTACTGCCGCATGAAGAACACCCCGAACGCGCTCACCAGGGTCGGGAAGATCACTGACTCCAGCTTTCCGCCCCAGCCTATGTCGGACATCATCATGAACAGCGGGACGACGCTGAGCTGCGGCGGGATCGTGAGCGTGGCGATGACCCCGGTCATCAGCGCGCCGCGGCCGGTGAAGCGCATCTTGGCGAAGGCGTAGCCGGCCAGGGTGCAGAAGAAGAGCGTCGCCGCCGTGATGCAGGAGGAGACGATGACGCTGTTGACGATCGCCTTGCCGAGGTGTGCCTGGTTCCAGGCCGCGTCGAGGTTGTGCAGGAGCCGCCCGCCCGGCAGGAACGGCGGTGTGGTGGCGAGCACTTCGTCCTGGGTGTGGGACGCGGCCACGAGCGTCCAGTAGAGCGGCAGGAGCGAGCCGATACCGACGACGGTCAGGGCGATGTAGGCGAACGGGCCGCCCTGCAACTGCTTGCCCGCGCCCGGCCTGAAGCGGGATGGGCGCCGCGTG
Source organism: Streptomyces sp. NPDC057543 (assembly GCF_042801895.1). Lineage (NCBI taxonomy): Bacteria > Bacillati > Actinomycetota > Actinomycetes > Kitasatosporales > Streptomycetaceae > Streptomyces > Streptomyces sp. NPDC057543. The sequence continues at coordinate 13,323 of NZ_JBHVFF010000222.1, forward strand.
GCCCGGTGGGGTGTGCTCGGGCGGCCGAGTTCCGGGGCTTTGATGGGGCTGGTCATGGTCATGGAATTCGCTCCCGGTCAGACCGCGGATGTGCGTACGAAGCGGCCGATGAGCCAGTTGACCGCGGCGATGATCAGCAGGAGGGCGAGCATCGCCCAGGCCACTGCGGCGGCCGGACCGAGGTGCCCGAGATTCCAGCCGTAGTTGTAGAGGTAGACGCTGAGCGTCTCGTACTGATTCTCGTTGCCGCCGGTGGCTCCGAGCCTGCCGCCCTCCAGCAGCAGCGGCTCACCGAACAACTGCATGGAACCGATGGTCGAGATGACGATCGTGAAGAGGATCGTGGGCCGCAGCGAGGGGATGGTCACCTTGCGGAATTGCTGCCAGCGCGACGCGCCGTCCAGTGACGCGGCCTCGTAGAGATCGGCCGGTACGGCCTGCATGGCGGCCAGGTAGATCAGGGTGTTGTAGCCCGTCCAGCGCCAGATCACGATGACGGAGATCGCGATCTTCGAAGTCCAGTGGCCGTTGGCCCAGTTGGTGTCGCCGAGACCGATGAAGTGCAGCACCCAGTTCAGCAGGCCGCCGTCGGCCCGGAAGACCAGGGCGAAGACGAGGGCCGCGGAGGCCACCGAGGTGGCGTACGGGGTGAGAACGACCGTCCGCCAGAACGTGCTGGCGCGCAACCGGTAGTTCAGCAGGTGGGCCAGGCCCAGCGCGACCAGCAGTTGCGGGACGGTCGACATGACGCCGATCAGGAAGGTGTTACTGAGGGCCGTCCAGAACTCGGAGTCGTGCAGGATCTTGTCGAAGTTGTCCCAGCCGACCCACTCCATCCGGTCCAGGCCGGTCATCTCCACGCGGTGCAGGGCGATCCATCCGGTGTACAGCAGCGGATAGAGCCCGAAGGCGCCGAAGACGAGGAAGAACGGGGCTATGTAGGCGTACGGCGATGCCTTGTCGTCGAACCGCCACAGCCGGCTCCGCCAGGTCTGCCGACGGGACCGGTCCGGTGTCTGCGGGGAACCGCCGGGTGGCGGGGCGTATGCGTCCCGGGTGGGATTCGAGGTGGCCACGGACGGGAGTCCTTCCCTGAGTTGCTGAGTTGCCCTGTACGAGGGGGTGCGCGGGTACGGCGCCGAGGTGGTCGTCCGCGCACTGCCGGTGCGGGCGGCTCCTGGACACGCGTGCCGGTGCGGTCGGAGGGAAGTCCGGCCGTCATGAAGAGGGCGTGGTTGTAG
>NZ_JBHVFF010000223.1:0-14546 GCF_042801895.1 Streptomyces sp. NPDC057543
CCCGCAGGCGCTACGCCAGGCGCTCGCGGATCGTCTCGGCCACGTCCGCCAGGGGGACCGCCGTCTGCTCGCCGGACTCCATGTCCTTGAGCTGGACGACGCTCTCGGCGAGGTCCCGCTCGCCTGCGACGATCGTGAACCGGGCGCCCGAGCGGTTCGCGCTCTTCATCGCACCCTTGAGGCCGCGGCTTCCGTACGCGAAGTCCGCCGCCACACCCTCCCGTCGCAGCTGCGTGACGATCCCGAAGAGCACCCGCCGGGCCTCCTCGCCGAGCGGTACTGCGAAGACGCTGGTGGCCGCGGGCAGTTCGAGCTCGATGCCCTCCGCCTCCAGCGCGAGCACCGTACGGTCCACGCCGAGCGCCCAGCCGACCGAAGGGAGCGCCGGGCCGCCGATCATCTCGGACAGGCCGTCGTAGCGGCCGCCGCCGCCCACCGCGGACTGCGAGCCGAGTCCGTCGTGGACGAACTCGAAGGTGGTGCGGGTGTAGTAGTCGAGGCCGCGGACGAGCTTCTCGTCGTCCTCGTACACGACGCCGGCGGCGGTCAGCAGTTCGCGGACCTCCTCGTGGTACGCCTTGCACGCGTCGCACAGGTAGTCGCGCAGCACCGGAGCGCCGACCAGCTGCTTCTGCACCTCGGGGCGCTTGTCGTCGAGGACCCGCAGCGGGTTGAGTTCGATGCGGCGCCGGGTGTCGTCGTCGAGGTCGAGGTCGCGCAGGAACTCCTGGAGCGCGTCCCGGTAGACGGGGCGGCACTCCTTGTCGCCCAGCGAGTTGAGCAGGATGCGGAAGTTCCGCAGACCCAGCGTGCGGTACGCCTGGTCGGCCAGGATGATCAGCTCGGCGTCCAGCGCCGGGTCCTCGGCGCCGATCGCCTCGGCACCGACCTGCGAGAAGTGCCGGTAGCGGCCCTTCTGCGGGCGCTCGTAGCGGTAGTACGAGCCGGAGTACCAGAGCTTCACGGGCAGGTTGCCGAGCTTGTGGAGGTTGGCCTCCAGCGCGGCGCGCAGCACGGACGCGGTGCCCTCGGGGCGCAGCGCCAGCTGGGAGCCGCCCTTGGTGGTGAGGGTGTACATCTCCTTGGTCACGATGTCGGTGGACTCACCGACACCGCGCGAGAAGAGGGCGACGTCCTCGAAGCCGGGCGTCTCGATGTAGCCGTAGCCGGAGTTCTTCAGGGGTGCGGCGATCGCCTCGCGCACCGCGAGGTACTTCGCGGAATCGGGCGGGGTCAGGTCGTACGTGCCCTTGGGGGCCTTGAAGGTGCTCACGGATTTTCTCTCGTCACATTCCTCGTCGGGGCGCGTCCATACCGTGCAGATACGGATTCGAGGCGCGCTCGCGGCCGATGGTCGTCTGGGGGCCGTGGCCGGACAGCACCACGGTCGAGTCGTCGAGCGGCAGGCACACACGGGCCAGCGACTCGAGCAGCTCTGCGTGGTCGCCGCCGGGCAGGTCGGTGCGTCCGACGGAGCCGGCGAAGAGCAGGTCGCCCGAGAAGAGGATCTGCGGAACATCCGCGGCCTCGGGCATCCTGAACGTCACCGACCCCTTGGTATGGCCGGGCGCATGCGCGACACCGAACTCCAGACCGGCCAGCTTCAGCAGGGCGCCGTCACTCAGCTCCTTGACGTCGTCCGGCTCCCCCACCGTCAGCTCGCCCATGAGCGGCATCCCGATGGAGCGGCCGAGGGCCTTCTCCGGGTCGCTCATCATGTACCGGTCCTCCGGGTGGATCCAGGCAGGGACGTCGTGCGCGCCGCACACCGGGACGACCGAGGCGACGTGGTCGATGTGGCCGTGGGTCAGTACGACGGCGACGGGCTTCAGCCGATGCTTCTTCAGTGCTTCCTCGACTCCGGATGCGGCCTGATGGCCCGGGTCGATGATCACGCACTCCTCGCCTGCGGCCGGGGCGACCAGGTAACAGTTGGTCCCCCAGGCTCCGGCGGGGAACCCGGCAATGAGCACGATCGTCCTTACTTGTCGTCCGACGATGGATTGCGACTGAGAAGGGTCGCGGCAGTTCAGAGCCTACCGGCGCTCCTCATTCCACAGCTAACCCATATACGGTACGGGCAGCCCAGGCCCCATCCCCATCACACGAACCACAAGGAGATCACCCGGTGGTCAGCAGCGATCAGCGGCGGCGGCAGCTCGCCAGGGAGAAGTTCGAGCGGCAGCAGCAGCGCCGGGAGGAGGCCCGCCGCCGGACGCGGCGGCTGACGGTCGTCATCGCGTCCGTGGTGGCCGTGGTGGCGGTCGCCGGCGTGGGCACGTATCTCGCCCTCGGCAAAGACGGCGACGGCAAGAAGGACAAGAGCGATGCGGCCGCGAGCCCTTCGGCTTCGCCGTCGCCGAGCGAGAGCAGTGCGCCGGAGCCCGCGATGAAGATCGACAAGACGTCGAAGTACACGATGTCGATCAAGACGAGCCAGGGCGACATCGCGTTCACGATGGACGCGGCGAAGACCCCGCACACCACGAACTCGTTCAAGTCGCTGGCCGACAAGGGCTTCTTCGACGGTACGAAGTGCCACCGGCTGACCACGCAGAACATCTTCGTCCTGCAGTGCGGTGACCCCAAGGGCGACGGCACGGGCGGCCCCGGCTACACCATCCCGGACGAGAACCTGACCGCGCTGGGCAAGGCGGGCGCGGACGGCACGGTGACCTATCCGGCGGGCACGGTGGCGATGGCGAACACCAGCCAGCCCCACACCGGCGGGAGCCAGTTCTTCCTGGTGTACAAGGACAGCAAACTGCCGCCCTCGTACACCCCGTTCGGCACGATGGACGACGCCTCGCTGAAGGCCGTCAAGGACATCGGTGCGGCGGGTGTGGCCGGTGGTGCCGCTGACGGTGCGCCGAAGAAGGCCGTGGACATCTCGAAGGCCACTGTCGCGAAGTCGTGACGTGGCCGGGGCGGCCGGACCGGGCCGTCCGGTGGTGACCGCGAAGCGCGGGCCGGATTATTTTCAGCCGCGCTGAGTGCGGACAGCCGGGCGGCCGGTCGCCTAGATTGGCGTTGTGCAGGGCGGGCGCTGCCCGCCCCAGGAAACTGTGGACGATGCCAGGGGGGCGAACCCTCTCGCAGGCATCAGGTGGAGGAGGCGCTGTGAGCAGCGACCCGTGGGGCCGTGTCGATGAGACGGGCACCGTGTACGTGCGTACAGCCGATGGCGAGCAGGTCGTCGGATCGTGGCAGGCGGGTTCCCCCGAGGAGGCTCTGGCCTACTTCGAGCGCAAGTACGAGGGCATTGTGGTCGAGATCGGCCTCCTCGAACGGCGGGTGAAGACCACCGACCTGTCGGCGAAGGATGCCACGACCGCCATCGAGCATCTGCGCGTGCAGGTGGACGAGCATCACGCCGTCGGCGACCTCGACGCGCTGCGTAAGCGGCTCGACTCGCTGGTCGCGACGGTCGAGTCGCGGCGCGAGGAGCGCAAGGCCCAGAAGGCGAAGCAGACCGACGAGGCGAAGCACGCCAAGGAGGCGCTGGTCGCCGAGGCCGAGGAGCTGGCGCAGAGCGAGCAGTGGCGTTCCGCGGGCGAGCGGCTGCGCGCTCTCGTCGACACGTGGAAGGGCCTTCCGCGGCTCGACCGCAAGTCCGACGACGAGCTGTGGCACCGCTTCTCGCACGCCCGCTCGGCGTTCTCCAAGCGCCGCAAGGCCCATTTCGCCTCGCTGGACGCCCAGCGCGAGGAGGCCCGTAAGGCCAAGGAGAAGCTCGTCGCGGAGGCCGAGTCGCTGTCCGGTTCCACGGACTGGGGGGCCACGGCTGCCCGTTACCGGGACCTGATGACGGAGTGGAAGGCCGTGGGCCGCGCCCAGCGCGAGGCCGAGGACGATCTGTGGAACCGTTTCCGCGGTGCTCAGGACGTCTTCTTCGCCGCCCGCAGCGAGGTCTTCGCCGAGCGGGACGCGGAGCAGGGCGAGAACCTCAAGCTGAAGGAGGAGCTCGCCGCCGAGGCCGAGAAGCTGGTGCCGGTGAAGGACCTGAAGGCGGCCAGGGCCGCGTTCCGGGCCCTCAACGAGCGCTGGGAGGCCATCGGCCATGTGCCGCGTGACGCACGCCCGAAGGTCGAGGGGCGGATGCACGCGGTGGAGCGGGCCCTTCAGGAGGCCGAGGAGTCGGAGTGGCGCCGGACGAACCCGGAGGCGCGTGCGCGTGCCGCCGGTCTGACGGGTCAGCTGCAGGCTGCCGTGGACAAGCTGCGTACGCAGATCGACACGGCCCGCGCCTCGGGCAACAACGCCCGCGCCGACAAGCTGGCCAAGGAGCTCGAAGGCCGGCAGGCACTGCTGGACCAGGCGCTGAAGGGCCTGGAGGAGTTCGGCGGCTGAGCTTCCCGCGGCTGTACGTTCGCCGTGGTACGTCGGTCCGGAGGGCCTCCGTCATGGACGGGGGCCCTCCGGCCTGTTCCGGTTCGACGAGGTGGGCGCCCTCCTCGGTGGTGGGCTGACGGGTGCGGGTCGGTGCCAGGGGCCGGTCGCGCCGGCCCAGGGGTTCAGCCGCCGGCGCGCGTCGTGACGGGCTGCGGGGCGGCGGAGGTCAGGACGAAGCGCGCATCGTCTCGCCGGGGCGCGGCTCCAGCCGGGCCACGACCGGGATGCGGTCCTGGGCCGAGAGCGGGACGGTGACGGAGTCCGTGGCCGGTGCCGCCGCCGCGGAGTTCCCCGGGCGCGCATGGCGGTGCAGCGGCGCCTCGTACCTTCCCGTTTCGTCGGTACGGACGAGAGCGAGGCGGCGGCTGTCCTCGTCCACCACGGTCACCGGCACGCCCTGGACGGGCCTGCCGTGGTCGTCGGCGGCGACGCCGGTCAGCACGGGGTGGCCGCCCTCGGCCGGAGAGAGTTCCCGCGATGCCTCGAAGGAGGGTTCCTCGACGGCGTCCGGGCCGGTGGTCACCGGAATCCGATCCGCGGAGCGGCGAAGGTCATCGGACTGCCGGCCGCCGATGCGGCCACTCGGCCGGTCTCGGGACCACACCTCCGGCCACGACGAGCGGCAGCCCCCCGCGTAGCCACGCGAAGGGCTGCTGGAGGGAGTGCCGTCGGACGGTCAGGGCCTGCGCGCCGAGGTGACGCGGTATACGTCGTAGACGCCCTCCACGCCCCGTACGGCCTTCAGTACGTGTCCGAGGTGCTTCGGGTCGCCCATCTCGAAGGTGAAGCGCGAGGTGGCCACCCGGTCCCGGGAGGTCTGGACGGCCGCCGACAGGATGTTCACGTGCTGGTCGGACAGGACGCGGGTGACGTCCGAGAGCAGCCGCGACCGGTCCAGGGCCTCGACCTGGATGGCTACCAGGAAGACCGAGGACTGGGTCGGCGCCCACTCGACGTCCAGGATCCGTTCCGGCTGCTGCGACAGGGAGTCGACGTTGACGCAGTCGGCGCGGTGCACGGAGACGCCGCTGCCGCGGGTGACGAAGCCGATGATCGGGTCGCCGGGGACAGGCGTGCAGCAGCGGGCCAGTTTGACCCAGACGTCCTCGACACCCTTCACGACGACGCCGGGATCGGCGTTGGAGCGGCGCTTGCCGCGGCCGCGCGAGGGCGGCGAGCTCTCCGCGATGTCCTCGTTGGCGGCGTCCTCGCCGCCGAGCGCCTGGACGAGCTTCTGTACGACACCGGCGGCGGCCACATGGCCCTCGCCGATCGCCGCGTACAGGGACGAGATGTCGGGGTAGCGCATCTCGTGGGCGAGGGTGACCAGGGAGTCGCCGGTGAGGATGCGCTGGATCGGCAGGTTCTGCTTGCGCATGGCGCGCGCGATGGCGTCCTTGCCCTGCTCGATCGCCTCGTCGCGGCGCTCCTTGGAGAACCAGGCGCGGATCTTGTTGCGGGCGCGGGGCGACTTGACGAAGCCCAGCCAGTCCCGGGACGGTCCGGCACCGGCCGCCTTCGACGTGAAGACCTCCACCAGGTCGCCGTTGTCGAGGGTCGATTCGAGCGGTACGAGCCGCCCGTTGACCCGTGCCCCTATGGTCCGGTGGCCGACCTCCGTATGGACGGCGTACGCGAAGTCGACCGGCGTCGCACCCGCGGGGAGCGCTATGACGTCGCCCTTGGGCGTGAAGACGAAGACCTCGTTGCGGGAGAGGTCGAAGCGCAGGGACTCCAGGAACTCGCTGGGGTCCTCCGTCTCCTTCTGCCAGTCCAGGAGCTGGCGCAGCCACGCCATGTCGTTGACGGTGTCCTGGCGCGCGCCCTTGCCGGTGCTCTTGGGTACATCGGTGCGCACCTTGGAGGCGCCCGCGACAGCCTCCTGCTTGTACTTCCAGTGCGCGGCGATGCCGTACTCGGCGCGGCGGTGCATGTCGAACGTACGGATCTGCAGCTCGACCGGCTTGCCGCTGGGACCGATGACCGTGGTGTGCAGCGACTGGTACATGTTGAACTTGGGCATCGCGATGTAGTCCTTGAACCGGCCGGGGACCGGATTCCATCGCGCGTGGACGGTGCCGAGCGCCGCGTAACAGTCGCGGACGGTGTCGACGAGGACCCGGATGCCCACCAGGTCGTAGATCTCGGCGAAGTCCCGGCCGCGCACGATCATCTTCTGGTAGACGCTGTAGTAGTGCTTGGGCCGGCCGGTGACGGTGGCCTTGATCCGGGCGGCACGCAGGTCGGCCTGGACCTCGTCGGTCACTATGGCGAGGTACTCGTCGCGCTTGGGGGCCCGCTCGGCGACGAGACGGACGATCTCGTCGTACATCTTGGGGTAGAGGATCGCGAAGGCGAGGTCCTCCAGCTCCCACTTGATGGTGTTCATGCCCAGGCGGTGCGCCAGCGGGGCGTAGATCTCGAGCGTCTCGCGGGCCTTCTTCTCCTGCTTCTCCCGCTTGAGGTAGCGCATGGTGCGCATGTTGTGCAGCCGGTCGGCGAGCTTGATGACGAGGACGCGGGGGTCCTTGGCCATGGCGACGACCATCTTGCGTACGGTCTCCGCCTGTGCGGCCTCACCGAACTTGACCTTGTCCAGCTTGGTGACGCCGTCGACGAGCAGGGCGACCTGGTCGCCGAAGTCCCGTCGCAGGGTGTCCAGGCCGTACTCGGTGTCCTCGACCGTGTCGTGCAGCAGGCCGGCCATCAGCGTCGCCGGGTCCATGCCGAGCTCGGCGAGGATCGTCGTGACGGCGAGCGGGTGCGTGATGTACGGGTCGCCGCTCTTGCGCTTCTGGCCGCGGTGCCAGCGCTCGGCGACCTGGTAGGCGCGCTCGATCTGGCGCAGCGTGGCCGTCTCGATCTTGGTGTCGTTGCTGCGGACGGTGCGCAGCAGCGGTTCGAGCACCGGGTTGTACGGGCTGGAGCGCTGCACACCGAGGCGGGCGAGCCTGGCCCGTACCCGGTTCGAGGAGCCACCGGAGCGGGTCGCCGAAGCGACCGGGGTGACCGGCTTGGCGGCGGGCTTCGCCGGGGGCTTCGGGGCGGGCGAGGCGGGCGTGACCGGCTGGGCGGGGGAAGCGGGCGCGGGCCGCAGCACCGCGGCACCGGCCGGCGCCGGGCCCGTACCGGGCTCGGGTGCCGGGGGCTTCGGCTTCTGCTCAGGCTGCTTCGTCCCGGGCGTGCCTGAGGCCGCCACGGGCTTGTCGGGCTGCGGGGCGGCGACTGGCTGGGCCTCGTCTGGCAAGAGCGCTCCTCGTGCGGATCCGGATACCCCGGAAAGGCCATCGTATCGATCCTGTGGCTCGTCCTCCCCCGGGGACCGTGAGACCCCTCACAACGCGGAACGGGCACCCGGTTGTTCCCGGGTGCCCGTCCTGCGCGCATGAGCCGTTGTCACGTACGGTCCGCTGCCGCTCAGACCGTGATCAGAACCTCCAGCGGTGCGCCGCGCAGGCCCTGCTCCAGACGGGCACGACCGGGCAGGAAGCCGAGCTCCATGAGGACCGCGACGCCCGCGACCTCGGCACCGGCCCGCCGGATCAGCTCCAGCGAGGCCTCGGCGGTGCCACCGGTCGCGAGGATGTCGTCGATGACCATGATCCGGTCGTCGGCGGACAGGTCCTCCGCGTGGATCTCGATCTCGGCGGTGCCGTACTCCAGGTCGTACGCCTGACGGAGCGTGGCTCCGGGGAGCTTCCCCGCCTTGCGGACGGGCACGAAGCCGAGCCCGGCCCGGATCGCGACCGGGGCGGCCAGGATGAAGCCGCGTGCCTCGAGGCCGACGATCTTCGTGGCGCCGTGGCGTACGCACAGTTCCGCGAGGGTCTCGGTGAGGGCCGCGAACGCTGCCGGGTCCGCGAGCAACGGGGTGATGTCCTTGAACAGCACGCCCGGCTTGGGGTGGTCCGGCACATCACGGATCCGGCTGAGCAGGAGCTCGCGGATGCTCTCGGTGGTGCTGCTGGTCATCGGCGCTTCCCCGAGGTCCGGCCCTGGCCCCTGGGGGGCTGCTGGCGCTGGCCGACAACCGCGGCGGCGGGTGCGGCGTCCTGGGGGAAATCGCCCTCCGAGGGCTCGTCCTCGGCGGACTCGCCCTTGGCGGCGGCTGCCGCGCGCTTGGCGAGGATCCGCTTCTTCAGGGCCTTCATCTGCGGGTCGCGTTCCTTGAGGTCGGCGACGAGCGGGGTGGCGATGAAGATCGAGGAGTACGCACCGGCGGCGAGGCCGACGAAGAGCGCCAGGGAGATGTCGTTCAGCATGCCGGCGCCGAGGACACCGCCGCCGATGAACAGCAGACCGGCGACCGGCAGCAGCGCCACGACGGTGGTGTTGATGGAACGGACCAGCGTGCCGTTGATGGAGCGGTTGGCGATCTCGCTGTACGTCCACCGGGTCTGCTTGGTGATCCCGTGCGTGCCCTCCTTGAGGCTGTCGAAGACGACGACCGTGTCGTAGAGGGAGTAACCGAGGATGGTCAGCAGACCGATCACGGTGCCCGGGGTGACCTCGAAGCCGACCAGGGCGTAGACACCGACCGTGATGGTGATGTCGTGGATCAGTGCGACCAGGGCCGCGATCGCCATGCGCCACTCGAAGGCGATGGCCAGGTAGATCACCACGAGGACCATGAAGATGCCGAGGCCGGTCCAGGCCTTGTTGGCGATCTGCTCACCCCAGCTGGGGCCGACCAGGTCGGCGGCGATCTTCTCCGTGGGGACGTTGAGGTCCTTGGAGAGCTGTTCCTTGATCTGGTCGGACTTCGCGGTGTCGACCTCGGTGATCTGGATGCGCAGACCGCCGTTGCCGAGCTTCTGGACGATCGCCTGGTGGCCGGAGGCCTCCGTGGCCAGGTCCTCCGCCTGGGCGACGCTGACGCTCGTCTTCGTGGTGGTGAAGACGGCGCCGCCCTTGAACTCGATTCCCATGTTCAGGCCGCTGACCGCCAGGCCGACAATGGCCGTGATGGTGATCAGGATCGAGATCCCGTACCAGATCTTGCGCTTGCCGATGAAGTCGTAGCCGACCTCGCCGCGGTAGAGACGGGCGCCGAGAGTGCCGAGTCGCGACATCTCACGCCTCCTTCGGGTCAGTGGGGGCGTTGACACGGCGCGAGCGGCGCAGCGGCGGCTTGGCGCCGAGCCGCTTCGGGTCCAGACCGGACCACGGGTTACCGCTGGAGAAGAACTTCGTACGGGCCATCAGCGTCATGACGGGCTTGGTGAAGAGGAACACCACGACCACGTCGAGCAGGGTGGTGAGACCCAGCGTGAACGCGAAGCCCTGAACCTTGCCGACGGTGACGACGAACAGCACCGCGGCGGCGAGGAACGACACGAAGTCGGAGACCAGGATGGTGCGCCTGGCGCGCGGCCAGGCGCGCTGGACGGCCGGGCGGAGCGTACGGCCGTCGCGGATCTCGTCGCGGATTCTCTCGAAGTACACGATGAAGGAGTCCGCGGTGATACCGATGGCCACGATGGCGCCGCAGACCGCCGGGAGGTTCAGCGCGAAGCCGATGGCCGGGCCGAGCAGCGACATGATCGTGTAGGTCAGGATGCCGGAGGCCAGCAGGCTCAGGAGCGCGATGAACGCGAGGCCGCGGTAGTAGGCCACCAGGTAGATGACCACGAGGGCCAGACCGATGGCACCGGCGATCAGACCGGCCTGGAGCTGCTCGCCTCCGAGCGCGGCGGTGACGGTGGTGACGCTCTGCTCCTTGAAGGAGAGCGGCAGCGCACCGTAGGACAGCACGTTGGCCAGATCCTCGGCGGACTGCTGGGTGAAGCTGCCGGAGATCTCGGCGCTGCCGCTGAGAGTCGACTGCACCTGCGGAGCGGAGACGACCTCGCCGTCCAGGGCGATGGCGAACTGGTTCTGCGGGGACTGCTGCGCGGAGAGCTTCTTGGTGATCGTCTGGAATTCCTTGGAGCCCTTCTTGGTGAACTCCATGTTGACGATCCACATGCCGCGCTGCTGGTCGAAGCCGGCCTTGGCGTTGTCGACCTCCGTGCCGGACACCTCGGCCGGACCCAGGACGTACTTGGCGTCGCCCTCGGAGCTGCACGCGACGACCGTGTCGGTGGGCTTGGCGCCCCGTGCGGCCTCGGCGCGGGAAGCCTTGCTGGAGCAGTCGAGCGCCGCGAACTGCTTCTGGAGCTTGGCGGCGGCCGCCTCTTCCGCGCCGGAGGAAGCGGATGCGGAGGGCTCCGGTGTGGTGGTGGCGGAGCCGCTCGCCTTGGGGCTCGGCGTGACGTCGGCCTTGAGGCCGTCGGTGACCGCGCGGCCCTGCGTGGACGCGCTGGCACTCGGCGTCGCCGACGCCTTTCCGTCACCCGATGCCGAGGCGCTCGGGCTCGCGGACGGGCTGGGCTTGCCGGACGACGAGGTGCTGGGCGTCGGGGTGGGCGTGCCCTGGGCGACGGTCAGCACCGGCCGGAAGTAGAGCTTGGCGGTGGTGCCGACCTGCTCACGGGCCTGGGCGGAGTTCGTGCCCTTGGGGATGTTGACGATGATGTTGCGATCGCCCTGGGTCTGGACCTCGGCCTCGGAGACGCCAAGACCATTGACACGGCGTTCCATGATCTGGACCGCCGTGTCCATGTTGGTCTTGTTGATCGCCGATTCCTGGCCCGGCTCGCTCTTCGCCTCAAGCGTGATGGACGTGCCGCCCGCCAGGTCGATACCCAGACGTGGGGTCGGCTGACCAGCCAGGAACATCCCGCCGGTGAGCGCGACCATGGCGATCAGGATCAGAACCAGGGAACGCCCCGGCCTGCCCTGACCGCCGGCCGGCCCTCGGCTCTTCTTCGGTGCTGCCACCTTCTCGTTTCTCCCTGTCCAACCGCCCCCGCGCCGGGTACGCGCCCGAGCGGCCACGAAGTGTTGTGGGGACCCGCCCCCGCAGAAGATCGCACGGTCCGGGGAGTGCCTGATGCCGGTGGGCTCATGGCATCCCCGGGTCGTGGGTTACTTCGCGTCGGCCTCGCCGTCGGTCTTGCCCTCGGACTTCTTGTCGGACGCGGCGTCCGTCGGCTCGGCGTCGTCGGCGTCGGCCTTCTTGCCGAGGTCGATCTTGGCGTCGTCCGAGCTGTCCTCGTCGGCGCCGGCCTCGGTCAGCGAGGAGGCATCGTCCGGCACGATCGCGCCGTCGATGTCGAGGGCGTTCTCGTCGTCACCGTGGACGATGCGGTTGTACTCCGCGTCGTCGAGGACGGCGCCGATGGCGTTCTTGGCGTAGACGGCGTGGACGCCGGGCGCGATCTCAAGGAGAACCGTGTCGTCGTGAAGTTCCTTGACGGTGGCGTACATGCCCCCGATCGTCCGGACGCCGGTGCCGGGCTGCATATCGTTGCGCATCTGGGCGGCGGCCGCCTGCTTCTTCTTGGCGGACCGCGTCATCAGGAACATGGCCCCGATGAGCACGATGAAGGGGAGAAGAGTCACGGGATTCACGGGACGAGTTTCCTTCGCACGACCGCGCTGGACGGCGGCCTGATCTACGGGGGTGGGAACACCGACCTTTAAGGGCGGCATCGGCGGAGTCTAAGCGAGTCCGCATCGATGGAACAACGCCCGGCGTCGCTCGGTGGTTCCTGTCCGGGTGAACCTGTGACGCATCACGCCCTGAACAGGCCCTGTTGTCCCTTTCCGTCATGCTGCGGAGGTACGAGACCGAGGTGGGCCCACGCCGCGGGTGTCGCGACGCGCCCCCGCGGCGTCCTGGCCAGCAGTCCTTCCCGTACCAGGAAGGGCTCGGCGACCTCCTCGACCGTCTCGCGCTCCTCGCCCACGGCCACCGCGAGGGTGGACAGCCCGACGGGACCGCCGCCGAAGAGTTTCAGCAGGGCGCCGAGCACCGCCCGGTCCAGCCGGTCGAGACCTCGGGCATCGACCTCGTAGACCCCGAGGGCCGCGGAGGCGACGGCGCGGTCGATCCGCCCGTCCGCCTTGACCTGGGCGTAGTCCCGGACGCGGCGCAGCAGCCGGTTGGCGATACGGGGGGTGCCGCGGGAGCGCCCGGCGATCTCGGCGGCGCCCTCCGCGTCTATCGCCACGTCGAGGAGACGGGCGGAACGATGGATGACGCGTTCCAGTTCGGTGGGGGTGTAGAACTCCATGTGGCCGGTGAAACCGAAGCGGTCGCGCAGCGGGGGCGGCAGCAGTCCGGCCCTGGTGGTGGCGCCCACCAGGGTGAACGGCGGCAGTTCCAGCGGGATGGCGGTGGCGCCGGGGCCCTTGCCGACGATGACGTCGACCCGGAAGTCCTCCATCGCCATGTAGAGCATCTCCTCGGCCGGCCGCGACATGCGGTGGATCTCGTCGAGGAAGAGGACCTCGCCCTCCTGGAGCGAGGAGAGAATCGCGGCAAGATCACCCGCATGCTGGATGGCGGGGCCGGAGGTGATCCGGATCGGTGCGCCCATCTCGGCCGCGATGATCATGGAGAGGGTGGTCTTGCCGAGGCCGGGGGCGCCGGAGAGCAGGACATGGTCGGCGGTGGCGCCGCGGGCCCTGGCCGCCTTGAGGACCAGGTCCAGCTGTTCACGCACCTTCTCCTGGCCGACGAATTCGTCGAGGTCCTTCGGTCGCAGCGCCGCTTCGACCGCGGTGTCCTCGCCGTCCGCGTCGGCGTCGACAAGGCGTTCGTCCAGCCGCTCACCGAGGCGCTCGCCGAGCGGCTCTTCGGTGTCGGGTCCGGTCTCGTCCCAGTTCATTCAGTCTGTCCCGCCTCGGGTGTTTCGGTGCCGTGCGGTGCCCGGCCCGGCGTCGGGGTGTCGGTGCCCCGGGGGTGGCGCGCTCCGGTCAGCGCGCGCGGTTGAGGGTCTGCAGCGCGGCGCGCAGCAGCTGCGGCACGGGCGCCTGCCCGCCCTCGGCCAGCGCCGCCTCGGCCTGCGGGGCGACCGCGGTGACCGCTTCGTCGGCCTCGCGGGTGGCGTAGCCGAGACCGATCAGGGCGGCCTGCAGCTGGTCGCGCCAGGAGGAGGTGGCGGCCGTACCGATGCCCTGCCGGCCGATCTGGGCGACGGGCTCGCCGAGTCTGTCCTTCAATTCGAGGAGGAGTTTCTGCGCGCCCTTCTTGCCGATACCGGAGACAGCGGTGAGCGCCTTCTCGTCGCCGGTGGCGACCGCGATCCGCAGGGCGTCCGGGGTGTGGGTGGCGAGCATGGCCTGGGCGAGCCGGGGACCGACTCCGCTGGCGGTCTGGAGCAGCTCGAAGACCTGCCGCTCGTCGTCGTCGGCGAAGCCGTAGAGGGTGAGCGAGTCCTCCCGTACGACGAGGGAGGTGGCGAGCCTGGCCTGCCGGCCGATCCGGAGGCCGGCCAGGGTGTTCGGTGTGCACTGGACGGCCATGCCGATGCCGCCGACCTCGATCACGGCCGTGGTCAGGGCAAGCGCGGCCACCGGGCCGCTGACGAAGGCGATCATCGGGGGACCTTCCGGACGGGAACTGCGGGGGTGCGGGGAACTCGAGCGGTGCGGGCCGCGGCCGCCGCGTGCGCCTGCTGGAGGCGGTTGACGGCGGGGGCGCGCCAGATGTGGCAGATGGCGAGTGCGAGGGCGTCGGCCGCGTCGGCCGGTTTCGGCGGGGCGTCGAGCCGCAGCAGCCGGGTGACCATCGCGCCGACCTGTGCCTTGTCGGCGCGGCCGCTGCCGGTGACGGCCGCCTTGACCTCGCTGGGGGTGTGCAGGGCGACGGGGATGCCACGGCGCGAGGCGCAGAGCATGGCGACGGCGCTGGCCTGGGCGGTGCCCATCACCGTACGGACGTTGTGCTGGCTGAACACCCGCTCCACGGCGACGAATTCGGGCCGGTGCTCGTCCAGCCATTCCTCCATGCCGCGCTCGATAGCGACCAGCCGCCGGCCGAGCTCCGCATCGGCCGGGGTGCGGACGACGCCGACGCCGAGCATCGTCAGGGGCCGCCCGGCGACGCCTTCGACGACGCCGACACCGCACCGGGTCAGTCCCGGGTCGACACCGAGTACCCGCATGGGACGCCCCCTCCGTACCGATCGGTCAACTGTTCCCGCAGGCTATCGGCTCGCACTGACAACGCGGCGGGCAATGCGACGGGCCGACGGGGTGTGTCCCCGTCGGCCCCTCCATGAAGGCTGCGCCGATACCGGGTCAGGCGTCCACCTTCTCCATGA
>NZ_JBHVFF010000224.1:0-14515 GCF_042801895.1 Streptomyces sp. NPDC057543
CCCGGCCGACGCAGGGGGCCGAGCACTTGCCGATGTAGCCGAGGAGACACGGGCGGCCGGTCCTGGCGGCGTTCTTGAAGACTCCGGCGGAGCACCCACCCCCGGGCGCGGGTCACAGGTCGGGCAGCCGCACCGAGTACAGCGTGTTCCCCAGCGTCACCACGTACGCCCAGACCGCGATCACCTGCGCGGACTCCAGCCTGCGCCCCGGCTTCGAGCGCCTCGACAGGGACGAGGCCCGCATCAAAGCCGCCTCACCCGTCTTCGGCGCTGCCTGGTCCACCGGCGTCTACCTCTGTTACGACTGGCCGTTCGACGGCGAGCGCGCCACGCCCCAGGTGAACGCCGACGGCGCGGCCCCCGTCCTAGTGGTCGGCGGCACCGGCGACCCGACTACCCCATACCCCGGCGCCCGCCACATGGCCCGCGCCCTGGGCGACGGTGTCGGCGTGCTCCTGACGGCCGAGGAGGAGGGCCACGGCACATACCCGCAGAACCGCTGCGTCACGGAGACGGTCGACCAATACCTCCGCACGGGCCGCACCCCGGCCCCGGGGACGGTGTGCCGGGGCAGCATGTCCTGAGGCCCGTACGGATCCGCCGGGCGGCCGTCAGCACACCGGTTCGCTCGCAGGGGCCCCGGGCGTGCACCACCACACCGCCCGGTCCACACAAGGGATGGATCTGGATCGGCGCCGGAGTGATCGCCCTCGGCCTCTACGGCGCCGTCGCGACCTTCCAGAGCGATGACAACTTCGGGCGCATTCTGGCTGCGTACGGCGGAATTTTTGTCGCCGGGTCGATCGCCTGGGGCGTGATCGCCGACGGATACCGCCCCGATCGCTTCGACGTCATCGGAGCCCTCGTCTGCCTCGCAGGAATGGCCGTGATCATGTACGCCCCGCGTGGTAACTGACGACCTCAACCGCAGGTCATTCCGCAGGTTCTGATAGCCGGACTTACCAGCATCGGGCCCCTGGTCCAGGCGGCAGTCGGTGAGCCGGGCAACGCCGATGACCGCGCCGTAGTGAAGCTCGCGGCCGCGGATCGCGGTGGCCACCAGCGGGTCGCGCAGCACGGCGGGCTCCGGCTTCGCCTTCCCGGCGTGGAGCAGGACCCAGCCGCGCCAGGGCCAGTTGGCGGGCCTGTTCTCCGTGCGCTTCCCGGCGAGGATGCAGGTCGCCCAGGGCTGGCGGATGGTGATGCCGCGGATCCAGTCGCCGCCCTCGAGTTCGGCGGCGCTCATGCGGCACGCGCCGGAAGGTGCGTGCCACCGCGGCCGGCGCGGCGGCCGTTGACGGGGTCCGCGTACGCGTCGGCGCGCGTCGCGAGGTACGAGAACGCCTCCCGCCCCTTCTTGACCTTGTACATCGCGGTGTCCGCGCCGCGCAGGACCCGGCTGCTCGTCTCGCCGGGCAGGTCCACGGCGCGGGCGATACCGAGGGAGACGTCCAGGCGCAGCGTGTGCTGCTCGTGCTGGAGGGGCTGTTGGAGTTGCTCGCGCAGCGCGGCGATCTCCGCGAGCGCGGTTGCCGGAGGCAGCACGACGGCGACGGCGAATTCGTCGCCGCCCCCAGCCGGGCCGCGAACGCCTGGCGGGTCGCGCTCCAGCGTGTGAGGCGCCGGATGACGGTCTGGATGACGGCGTCGCCCGCGGCGTGCCCGTAGGTGTCGTTGACGGCCTTGAAGCCGACCCCGTCCAGCAGCAGGACATGCAGGGCGTCGCGGTGTCGGGTGCGCAGGACCCGCTCGCCGTACGCGATGAGCTCGGGACGGCCGGGCAGACCGGATAGCTGGTCCTTGCGGGCGTCGGCCAGGCGCCGGTGGAGCGCCAGGGCGTGGACGGTCCAGCCGGCCAGCGGGAGAGCGGCTGTGGTCAGTAAGAGGGTGCGCTGCCCGATCCGGGCCTGAACGCGCAGGAGGGAGGACACTCGTACACGCAGTCCAGCGAAGCGGCGAGCTCCATCATCGGCTGACGGGTGCGCTCCGCCAGGTCCGACGCCCGGCCGGAGGACTCGAACGCACCGCCGCCCGCTCCGGACCCTGGCAACCTGTTGGGCGCCTCGTTGCGCAACCCGTTGCACGACCCCGGCCGGACAGCAGCCCTGCCCGACGCGCCGAACGGGACGGAGCCTTCACCTACGACTACAGCACCGTGCCCCTCTGGCTTCGTTCATCTCTACCGGGATCAGGCACAAATTTCGTGAGGATGCCTGTCAGGAGGGCGAGTGCTCAGAGTCGTCCCATTTCCATCCGGTTTCGGGGAACTGCTCGAGCAGGGCAGAGAACGAAGTTGCCTGATGGATGGCGGACGACCAGTCCTGAGTGGAGACGTCGAGCAGGACCAGATACGGGGGTTCTTGTCGAAAGTCGTAGGTGAGCATTTCGCGGCTTCTGTCCCCGCCGATGACGACGCTTTGGGGGAAGCGTTTCTGGAAGTCGCCGGCCTCATTGACTTCGATGAGCTCCGCAACGGCATTGATCATCAGGTAGTCCTCCGCAGGAGGAACGAACCGGGTCATGCTCCCGTCCGTGGCCAGGAAGTGTCGGTAGTCCTCGGGTAATCGGACTCCGAAGTGGCATTCCGCCTGCGCGATCCGGTCGTCGTTCGAACTCATGAAGCCGTTCCATCAAGACCGGGTCATGCCTGGTGGCGGCGGTTGCCTTGAGCTGCGGTGAGCAGGACTCGCTTCCGGAGGAGGGGAAGTTCCGCTCGTCCAGGCATCTGGCGTTTGATCATTTTGATGTGGTTGACCCGGCCCTCCACCGGCGCGGAGTTCCAGCAGGTGGTCAGGCGCTGGACGGCGGCGTCCCAGTCCTTCTCCAGGCCGGTGGTGAACGGGTGGAGTCCGGGAAGATCCTCGGCGCGCGTTGCGGTGACCCAGTCTTTGAGGCGCTGGCCAGAGCGTGTTGTGAGGATCTCGGCGAAGGTGCGGACGTGCCTATGGAGGGCGGTAAGTTTTGGGCACGTTCTTCAGCGGCCGTCGCACGGGTCGTCGTCCGCAGACACCGGCTTGGTGTCTGCCGCTAGGCAGGAGGAGTACACCCGCGGCGGCGTGGGCCGCGGCTTCGGTTCCGACGTGGCGCCCACGGCAATGATTGCCCCGGCACCGACGATGGCTAGCCCTGTCATCGCGGCGAGCCAGGTACCGCGGCTCACTGATCGCCACGGAAGTGGTTACGGAGATCGTCACGGCAGTCGTCCTCGGTGCCGACCTGGACTCGCGAGAAGACCAGCACTCTGTCTCCCTTGCCTTCCTGCTTGGCCTCGGCCAGCTGCGTCTCGATGTCCGCGATGCGCTCGGCGCACTCGGCACTGACGGACTTCTCGGGCTGCGGGTCCGGTGCCGAGGAGGCGTTCAGTTTGGTGGTGGCGGCGAGGCCAGCCGCGCACAGCACCGCCCACGCGGCAACCCACGAGCGGCGGCTCATCCGTATCGGCTTAGGCATCCAGGCATCCTACGAGCGCCGCGGCGGGCTTCGGACGGGGAGGCAACTCGTTGCCGTCAGCCAGAGCCTTCTGCCCTGCCGGGGTCAGGTTCCAGATCGGATGCTTGCCCACCTTGCCGTTCGTCTCCGCCAGCCCCAGCTCCGCCAGCCTCTTCATCGCCCTGCGCACGTACGACCGGCCGTCCGCATCCTCCGCCGTGAGCACCTGAGCCATCTGCCGCACCGTCGCTATCCGCACGCACCCCAGCATCCGCAGCGCATCGGCCCGCACCCTTCCCGGCCGTGGGAGTGGACCTCTTCCCCTTCGCCAACGTCTCAGGGGAACGGAGAGAGGTGTCAGCGTGCCGGGAGGCCTCCTGGCGGGCGGTGTGAGCTGCGGTGATCGGTACGACGGTGGAATCGTTCACGGCACTGTTCGCAGCACTGGAGTCCGGGCCGCCCGAGGGGCGTTCAGCACCCCTTGTCCAGGTCGGGTGCGGCTCCGGTTCAGGCTGCCGGGCGCTGCTGGTGTGCGTCATGGCGAGGCTTCTCGCGCAGGTGTCGCGGGATGCCAGGTGGAATCCCGCCGTCACTTGATAGAGGTGTGCCGGAAGCGGACGGTGTGACATTCCGCCGGATGCTGTTACCCAGCCGTGATCGTCAGGCGGGCGCGGTGCAGAGCTCGGAGACGATGGCGAACGAGGTCGTCACCATCGGCACCGCCATGGCCAGCGGCATCGCCGCGTGCGTGGTCTGGCCGTGCGCCATCCCATTGCGGATCTGCCGACCATAGTCGAGGTACCCCGCCTGCCGGGCCGTCAGGACACCATCGGCAGCGCTCTTCTTGATGAGCTGGTGCAGCGGCTTCTTGCCCGCGTCCGGGATGCGGTCGCGCAACAGCGATCAGCGAGTGCATGACCGCCACGGTGGAGAACTCGTAGCAGAAGTAAGACTGGCGCAGCAGCTCGCGGGCTGTGCGCAGGATGGTCGCTGCGGCCTCGGGCACGTCGGCGGGCACGACCAGGTCCTCAACGAGGCCGTGGATGTCGGCGTAACTGTCGACGAAGAGGTGGGCGCGTTCGTCCAGGACGGGGAACGGAACCCGCTGCGTGGTCATCCCCGCAATCTCGCAGCGGCGCGCCTCGACGGCAGCGGCTTTCCGCCGGCCGTCGCGCACCGTGCCGGGACGGAAATTTCCCCGCTGCCGGACTGGGCGGGGTCGCACCGCGACTCAAGAAGCAATAGGGCTCAGCACAAGGAACGTCGTCCAGCACGGCAGCCGCGACGTCGAGCCCAATTGCTCCCCAGGTTGTTAACGTAATGACTTTCAACGCCTCGTTTGGGCCTGGACGGTGGGTAGCGGCCGCGTGCGAGGATGCTGCTGTGCTGGATGATATCGACGCGGTGGACTGGGGCTCCATACCGGGCCATCCCGACTGGTATGAGCCGGATCGTGCCGCCCGTGGTTTACGAGCCCTTTCCGAGGCGACGAACCTGGTACAGGCGGCGGAGGCTGGCTCGCAGCTCGGCGGTGGTGGAATTGTTCATGGCCACAGCGCCGCAGTGTTCCCAGCGGCTGTGGTTGCGGTCCCGCTGCTTCTGGACATCGCCCAGCAGGGTCACCCGGCGGCAAAGGACACTGCGTTGGGGCTGATTGATGAGGCTCTGTCATGCTATCCGCATGCCGGGTACACGCGGGTGGTGGCTCCTGACGGCACCGCGGTTCCCATCTGCTGTGCCATCGCCCACCATCTGCGAACTCGCACCGATTTCCTTGTCGGGCTGGGCAAGAGGGGCAAGTCATTGCTGGCCGACGCGGCCGTGCACTGGCGTTTCGAGATCCGCGAGTGCGTCGCCGACAGCAGCGACACGGCAGCGTTCGGCATCTTGGCCGGCTGTCTCCCCGACGGCGTGCATGCGGCGGAAATGCATCTCGCTGGTGCCATCACTTTGCGGAGCGAACTCACCCTCGAATACCCGCCCCCGGAGGGATCTTTCGAAGCATGCCTGCGGGTAATCGCCCGGCATCCGAGCGAACTGCCGCCAGGTGCCATGCTGCTTCCGGCGGAGTGCGGGGATCGCGTACATTGACTGGCTCCAGTGCTTCAAGGACCTTCTGGTGCAGGGTCCGGCTGCTGTTCCACCAGGTAGTACGCCAGCTCCGCCTGGACGGCCTCCCAGGCCAGCAGCTGCGTGGACCAGTCCGCGTACTCCTCCGAGCCCCCAGCCACATCGCCGGTGCGCAGTTCCTCCGCGAGCGCGGTGAAGACCATCGCCTCGAAGTGCTTGCGGACGAACTGCCCCGGCCGCGTCTTGTCGAGGACGGCCTTCTGCCAGTTCTGCCTGACGCCTGCAGCGTCGTCGGTTAGTCGGCGCCACAGGCCCGCGACGTTCTCCCGCACGGCCGGGAGGTCCGCCAGTTCGGGGGATTCCGGGAAGTGGCTGACGCCGATCAGAACGGCGCGTGACCGCGCCCGGTCAGGGAGCCGGCTCACCCCTGCTGCTCCGGTCCGTCGACCAGTTGCCTGATCTCGCGAATCAAGCCGGGGACATCGTCCTGGAGCAGATGCGCGTCGACCTCGACGCTGCGACCGTCCGGTCCCCTGACAGTGACTTTCACGTCCGCGTGGCGGTGAGTGAGCCATGTGGACAGCGAGCGGGCGAGTACCGCCCCCGCCCCGCCGGAGCCCATCGCGATGGTGAGCACCTCGAGCAGACCGCCCATCTCGCCGCCAGTCCCACCGGAGGAGGGTTCCAGGCGCAGCCGCCCGCGCAGCTCGTCCTCATGCCGCAGCCAGTCGAGCAGCGACTGCAGCGCGTTCGGGTCATCGGCCACGGTGATCCGCAGCAGCGGCTCGGTCTGCTCCGCTGTGGTGTCCATGACGCCATCGTGGCAAGGGCGGGGCCAGCCCGTCATGAACTCAGCCGTTCTCCACAAACAAATGACAGGAAGGCAGCGGTCGAACAGGAGTAGTTCCCACACCCCGCCGGCGGCGAGAGGTGATCCCGCGCAGACACCGCCGCCATCCTGACCGTGCCCAAGCCCCCGACAGGCCGATCCGGCCAGGACGAGTCCAATGCCTCGCGCAGCGTCCGCCAGGTCACGCCGTGCTTGCGCTCAAGCTCCCGCATCGACATGCCGCCGCGATGGTCACGCCGGATCGCCGCGTACAGCTCGGCCTTCGACATCTGCGGCATGACCAGCAACCGCGCGGCCAGCAGACGGGCCTGCGGGAGCACGGCCTCGCCCTGGTTGACACCGTCATCGCCTTCCACTGGGCTGGCTGCCCCGCCGCACCGTCTACGCTTTCGACCTGCTCTTCTTCGCCGCCGGCTACCTCGGCCTCGCCTACGCCCATCAGACCTGGCAGGTTCTCACCGTCATCGCCCTGTACGGCGGCTTCAACGCCTGCACCGACGGCGTCGGCAAAGCCTGGATCTCCACCCTCGTCCCCGACCACGCAAGGCATCTTCCAGGCACTCACCGGCCTCGGCGTCCTGGCCGCCGGCATCTGGGCCGGTCTGGCCTGGAACGACACCGGCCACACCCCCTGCTCGTCTCCGGGAGCTGCGCAGCCGTCCTCGCCCTCGCACTCCTCAGCTACCGCCCCCGCCGGGGCCCCGGACGGCCCCGGTAGGTCCGGCCGGACTGATCTCCGGGGCGGGAGGCGACGGCCGTGAGGGTCCCTCCCCGGTTCAACTCCCGGCGGCGGCCTGGAGGGCCTGCCGCAGCTCATCGAGGCCGGGCATGCCCGCCAGAGTAGCGGGACTCATCGATATTCGGGTCCCGCTGGAGTGCGTACGCGCCTCCCGAACTGCCCGAGAAACGCTGCTCCTCGTCATCAACAGAGCCATCCCGGCGGATCTGTGTGGAGCACACCAACGCCGGATACAAGCAGTGGCGGCCCCGGGCAGCGGTTCACCGGCCGCGCCTACGCCGAGACCAGGCCGTCGCCGGATTGGTCTCCGATCGATCCGCCCGTAACTCCCGCGCAGCGGACAAGGACCCCGGCGATGACCCCGCCGGGGTCCTCTCACCGTCCATGATCAATCTCACCGATACTGGCTGTTCCGTTGGTACCGGGGCCGGAGAAGAAGAACGGGTGAACGCTGTCGGAGCAGGTCGGGCAGTTGCGCCCCGATGGCGTCCAGCGTTTGCTCAACCACTCCGACTGGAACGAGAACGCGGTCCGCGACGATGTGCGGGACTTCGTCGTGGAAACCATCGGTGCCAAGGACGCGGTGCTGATCGGCGACGACACCAGCTTCCTGAAGGAGGGCGTCAAGTCCGCTGGCGTCCAGCGGCAGTAGACCGGCACAGCCGGCCGTACGGAGAACAGCCAGATCGGAACATTCCTCGCCTACGCCTCCGCCAGGGGGGCGGGCGTTGATCGACCGCGAGTTACATCCCAGTCTCCTGGACGGATGACCGTGACCGCTGCCGCGCGGCCGGGATCGACGACGAGGTAAGAACGAGCACTTCAAGTGGATGCTGCAACGAGCCATGGACGTGGGTGTCCCGTTCGCGGGAGTCCCGCTGACGAGGCATACGGGCAGGTCAACAGCCGGGAGAGCGCCTTCACAGCAGTTTGGCGATCACGAGAGAGGAGCGTAGACCAGCAACACCCACAGGCTCCTCGCAGTCCTGATCACTATGCCGAAGCTCAAATTACCCTCAGAGATCAACGATCTCTCTGGCGTGTCCATGACCTTCACGTAATCTCCAAGTGCTCGACGGTCCAAGGGGGGCGGTTCAAACAGAGAGGATGTCTTGTGGGCATCCGAGCAAATCGAAACCTGGCCACTTCCGGAGCAGCGCTCCTTTTGTGCGTGGGCATGGTTGGATCAGCCGCAGCTGCTCAGAGCGCGGACCCAACTCCGGTGGATGACACGGTGGTCAACACCGCTCCGCCAGCGGAACCTGAAGAGGCAGTAACCGACGTTCCCGACGAGGGAAACGGAATGCCGGACGAGCCCATCGTGATTCCGCCGCCTCCCAAGTACTGGCCGGACAGCGAGTACTGCGGCCCGCCGCACGGGGTCTACACAC
Source organism: Streptomyces sp. NPDC057543 (assembly GCF_042801895.1). Lineage (NCBI taxonomy): Bacteria > Bacillati > Actinomycetota > Actinomycetes > Kitasatosporales > Streptomycetaceae > Streptomyces > Streptomyces sp. NPDC057543. The sequence goes on from NZ_JBHVFF010000224.1 coordinate 8,480, forward strand.
CGTCAACTCAGGGCACGCGGTATCACAAGGGCGTTGGCCCCACACTGGCGAACTACAACAACACGTCCCGAACCGTCACGTCGACCTTCACATCAGAAGTGACCGGTGAAGTTGGAGTCAGTGTCTCGTCCGGTTTGCAGGTGGGCGTCAGCGCGATGCTGGCCAAGATCGAGGGCAAGTACGACGTGAACCTGTCCGCGAAGCTCACCGCGAAATTGGGTAACACCATCAGCGTGGGCACACCGCCCAAGAAGACTACGAATGCCAAGTATGGCGTCTACCGACTGAAGCACACAGGCGTCAGCTACATCCTCTACAGCAACTGCCGATCCTCCACTCACACCACCATCACCAGCTACAGCCCCTACAAAATCGGCTGGTATCTCTGGGAGGGCTGATGCCTGCAATCACCCGGTTGACCCGTCACCCGAGCATTGTCGCTGTCTGCGTGGTACTGAGTGGCTTCGCGCTCAATGGCTGCTCAAGGAACGATCAGGCGAACAGCCCCGACAGAAGTACCACGCCTGCCACAACGATGCCCGCAACGCCGGGGAAGAGTTCCGGCAGGGCCGAGCACATCACTGGAGAAAGTGTCACCAAAGCCCCCAAGCTGCTATCTGGGGTGCCGCTGGCCCAAGCGGCTTCTGCCAAGGGCAACCGTGAAATCGAGCTGGGACACATCACCACCCAGCCACTGTCCGTCTTGGTGAACTGCCAGGGCCAGGGAACGCTGACGATCGAAGTACGGCCGATGGGACTCAGATTCCCACTGGAATGCGTGGTCAGTGAGGTCAGCAGCACATACAACGAACTGCATCTCAAGAAGTCCAGAGAGCGTAGCGTTGTGTCCGTAACCGCTCCCTCCTCTGTCCGCTGGTCGCTTACCGTGGGCCAGTAGGCGCGCGGAAATGCCGACAGGGGTTGTCTGGCCTCGACTTTCGAGGTTTTCGCAGTCTTGGTGCGGTCAGGCTGAAAGGCCAGCCTGGATAGTCCAAGCAGAGGTCGGGGCGGTGGCACCCAGGATGTGAACGTTCTAGGCTGACGGGCTATGACCTCCGGCCCTATCACCACGCAATTCGGCGAGTTCGAACGTCCCGCTGACCGTCGCTCCGGCTGGTTCTGGGACAACGTCCCGGAATCGGCGGAGTTGACCGTCCTGCGCATGACCCTCGACCAGTCGGTGGTCGCGGGATCGTTGAAGGACAAGGATGGCCGGCGCGGTGTGGGCGTGTGGGAGGTCGCCAGTGGGCGGTTCAGGTGGGGCCGGGACTGGGCCGGCGCTGTCCGGTTCGCCGAATCCAGCCCGACCGTGGTGGCCTTCGACGACGATCGGATCGGCCGCTACTCGTGGCCGGAGATGACCCTCGTTGACGAGGCCGGGCTGGTCGGCTATCCGTCGGCTGAGAAGTTGGCGCTGTCGCCGTCCGAGCGTTTCGCCGTCATCTGGCAGCGGCACCAGGGCGACGCTGGCTGCGAGGTGTTCGCCCTCGACGGCCCGATCCGCCGGGTGGCCGGCGGCACCAGCGGCGACGCGTGGTCCATGCCCGCGTTCTCGCCGTCGGAGACCCTGCTGGCGTGCTCGACCGGGTGGGGTGACCCGTGGTGGACACCGGACCCGGAGGAGTGGGCCGAGCAGTGGGACGAGTGGCTGGACGTGTACTACGACGAGTGCTACATCCCCAGCGTCGGCGGCAGGGTGCGGTTCGGACGGCTGATCATCCATGATCTCCAGACCGGCGTGGGCCAGCAGCACACGCTGGAGTTCGACCTCCCCGTGGGCTGGCGGCCGGAGCTGAAGGACGAGCGCTACGACTACTGGGTCTACGGAGCCTCAGGGATCGAGTTCCTCACCGACGACCGCATCCGGTTGCGTCTCCCCGACGACAGCACGGCCGATCTCCAGTTGCCGCTGCCGGACGTCGTCGTGCTCCCCACGCCAGAGGCCGCGGAGGAACGGGAGGACGAGGACGAGTAGCGGACCGTCGGCCTCAAACGGTTGATTCCAGGGGAAGGGGTGTGCTTGTCGCCTGATGGGGCGGTTTGGTGCGGTTGGCGGCTGGTCGGCCTGAGCAGCAGAGAAGCATCGACGGTGTTTACACCGCCTCCGGGGAGGGGATCCGCCGATGCTTCCAAGTCCGATGGTACCGGCATCGCTGCTGGCCGTGCTGGCCGATGGTGTTGCGGTCGGAGACAAGGTTGGCGATGGCCTGGTAGGTGGCGGGCAGGACATCCCGTCGGTGTGTCCAGCGGATCAGTTGTTTCCAGCGTTTGTGGTCGGCGAGGGTATGTTCGACGGTGATGCGCTTCGATGAGTGCCGGTGGCGGGCTCGTCGGCGGGCTTCGTGGACCTCGGGAGGGCTGATCTTGTTTCCCTTTCTGGGCGGGGTCACTGCCTGGCCGGGGTGATCACGGCGGAGCCCGAGGTAGCCGTCGTCCAATAGGACCTCCACGTCGGGAAAGTGCCGGAAACAGGTATCGATTCCTTCGTTGCGTGCGGCGGTTGCGTCGTGCATCCGCCCTGGTCGCAGGGCATCGGTCCACAGCGTGCGGCCCTGGTCGTCGGCAATGACGGTGGCCTTCATGGTGTTCTGTTTCTTCTTGCCGGAGACGAACGCACGCCGTCCACCACGGCCGGCCAGGGGCCGGCGGACCTGGACCTCGGTGGCGTCCAGACGCAGCTCGATCCCCTCGGCCTGCGCATAGGCGAACACATCCGCCAGGGTCCGCAGCCGCAGGCCGGGACGGTCGGGGACCGCACATTCCCGCTCGGCCAGCAGAGCGCGTATCTCGCCGATCGCGCGAGTGATCGTGGAACGTTCGACTCCGAACAGCAGCCCGAGCACTGAGTGCGGAAGATCGTGCCGCAGGTGAATGAGTGTGGCCGTCAGCCGGTCAACGAAGACCAGTTGGTGCCGAGCGCCTGCCCCTGCCGCACGCTTCCTGGCCCCACCGCGTGCTTCGTAACGGCGCCCTTCGACAACAGCCTGCCACGGCCTGGCCAACTCCTCGACCAAGCAAGCGAGATGATGCCGGGAGATCCCTATGAACAACTGATGTGCGAGAACCGCTCGGTTAACCGTGATCGCCACATCTGGATCACGCCACCCACCAGCAGGAACACATCACCCACAACCATGCACCAGCTCGTAAGTGCCCGAGCCTGCGTGTCTGGCTGAGAGCTGATGTCCTGGCGATCTTCCGCTTCTACTCAGACGAGGAGATCGATTTCGACGTTGATCTGCGCGAGTTGCAGGGGCAGGAGCGACTTGATGTGTTCTGCGGCTTCTTGCGAGAGATCGGGCGGCGGTTGGGTAAGCCGGTGCTGATGCATCCGGAGGGTGCACATGGTCATCCGGTGCTCGGGTTCGATGTCGAAGCTGATCGAGTCGTCCTCCTTGCGGAGCCACTGGTCAGGTGACTGCGGCTGAGGGCCGGAGTTCGTGGAGAGTGCTGAGCAGCACCCGGTTCAGCCTCCGAGGTGGTGTGCAAGGCGGAGCAGATCTGCCAGGTGCAGCAGCGATGCGGTGGGCCGCGTCCACGGTGGCTTCCTGGCCGGCGGCCGCGAAGTGCACCGCGGAGGTAGATGCCCGCATCAAAGAGCCGTTTCCTGCTGCTCGTTGGTTGACCTGGAAATGAATTGCGGCGGCGAGGTCCCAAGGCATGCCGTTGATTAGGACGTCTTCGGTCTGCAAGCCGATGTCCTTCGGTTCTGATGCCGCCCACCGCTGGAAGCGGGCGAAGATGTCCGGCAGATCCAGTCCGCTCCGCTCCAGCAGGGACTCCGCGACCAGGACGGCCATCTGCGTGTCGTCAGTGGCCTCGCCGGGGTCCCAGCCACCGCCTCCGCACATCTCGCCACCGGCTCCAGGCGCGGGAAACCGCGCGGAGAACGCTCCCGGGGGGCCAAACTCGAAGGGGGCGCCCAGGGCGTCGCCCACCGCTGAGCCGACGACCGCGCCGGCCGCTCGCTGAATCCGCTTCATTCGCGCAGGTTATCCGCGCCGCGCCGACGGCCGCACGACCCTATTTCCTTCCTCGGCTCCCCGCACCATCGGCGGCGAATGCGTCTCGTCTACGGAGGTGCACCGCCTGAGACACCTTGGGTCTGAGACATCCGTACAGGTCACATATCCCCGTCCAGCACGGTGCCCGGACGGAGTTCCATCCCGGCCACGACCAAGTCCATCCAGTACGGAGTGACGACCCGCCCGGACCGTGTGTACAGGAGCACCGTCTCCTCAGTACGGCACAGCACAGTCCTGTGGCCGTCGTTCTCCAGACTTCGATGTGTCTCATGAGACATCAGCTCGCGTCTGGGCCCCAGAAAAGATCAAGCTCCGCAGGGGCCGCTCGTGTCAGGATGCTGGGCATGTCTGGTCGCGCGCTGAGTTTCGGAGTGGTGGCGGAAGCATACGAACGGTTCCGGCCGGGGTATCCCGTGGAGCTGTTCGACATGGTGATGGCATACGTGGGCCACCCGGTTCGGACCGCCCTCGAGATCGGCGCTGGGACAGGCAAGGCAACCCGCCTGTTCGCTCAACGAGGGGGCATGGTCACCGCGACCGATCCCGACGGGTCCATGCTCGCCGAACTGCGCAAGCACGTGCCGACGAACGTCAGAACGGTGCAAGCCGCGTTCGAGGACTTGCGACCGGGTGAACGGTATGGACTGGTCTATGCAGCAGCAGCGCTGCATTGGACGAGCCCGGAGGGCCGGTGGTCGCGCATGGCCGCGCTGCTGGAACCGGGTGGCGTATTCGCATCATGCGGCGGGCCCATTCGGCTGGCTGACCCGGCTGTGGAGGAAGCTGTCCGCGCGGCGCGAGCACCATTCTTGGAGAATGACGAGATTCCGTCGCCTGACGGGACGCCTCCGGACCATGAGATGCAGTGGCCGGGTACGGAGCTGCAACGGTCTGAGTGGTTCACCAGCGTTCAGCAGTCCGTGATCGAACGGCGCGTGACGATGAGCGCTCGCGACTACGTTGGTCATCTCTCCACCATCTCGGCTTATCTCGTCTTGCCGACCGCGGAGCGAGAGCAGGTATTCAGCCAGATCATGCAGGTACTGCCGGACAGAGTCGAGATGGCCGCTGACATCACCGTCCATCTCGCGCGTCGGCGCCACGAGGATTGATCACGACACCTCACCATGTCAGCCCGCCGGCCTCAGGCTGGTTCCGAGCCACCTTCACTCGCGTGTGGCGTGTGCTCGGTCGAGCGGGATGACGACGGCTGAGCGTTGGGCGATCTGCTCGCGGAGGACCGTGTTCTCCGCGAGCAGGGCCGCGATGACCGTGGCGACGGCGTCAACTTCGTCTTGGAGTCGTTGTCGCTCGTGCCGGTTGTCTCGCAGCTGGCGGCGGAGGCGGGCGATCTCCGCGGCCTGGGCCTGGTCGTGTCTGCGTGCCGCGCTCTGGCTGACGTGGTTATCCCAGTCGACGAGCACTGCGCTTGCCCGGTTCATCGTGGCCCGGCTGAAGCCCGCCTCCCGCCAGAGGTTCTGCTTTGTGAGCTTGCCGTCGGTGCGGATGGGCCGACCAGTGAAGAGCCGTTCCATGGCCTCTCGAAGGGCCTTCTCGGCCGTGGCGGAGAGACCGGGCCGGGTTGGGGCGGTCATGTTTCTCCCGCCTTGGTGAGCGCGATCTCGACGTCGCGGATCTGCTGGTCGATCAGGGCTCTGCGGTTCGCCGGGAGTGTGGGGAGGCTCCGCAGTTTGGTCAGGGAGGCGTGCTCGGCCTGCCAGATTGGCAGGTGCTCCGGGGCGATGATGCTCTTGCTGCAGCGCGCGGGCTGGCAGCGGTCGATGAGTGGCCCTCGGTGTCCTGGGGGCACGATGGCGTCTTCGAGGCACTTCGCGCCGACGGGGTTGTTCTCGTCCAGGGTGCAGTGGTTGAGCTTGCCGAACCGGATTGATAGGTGCGTGCGTTTGAGCAGGCCGTGTTCGACGCGAATGTCCCCTCGCTGGGCCTTTCCACTCGCTCGGAGGGCTTCGGCCTTCTCGCGGACGGCAGCGAAGGCCAAACGCATCTGGTC
>NZ_JBHVFF010000225.1:0-14458 GCF_042801895.1 Streptomyces sp. NPDC057543
GGGCTCTGATCCGTGACCGACGGTGCTACCGGATCACACCCCCTGTCACCGAACCGGCTTGACAACAGCATTGGGAAGCACCTGGACGAGGTCTTCGTGAAGATCAACGGTGAGCTGAAGTACCTGTGGCGGGCCGTCGACGCCGATGGCAACGTGCTCGACATTTTGGTCCAGGGCAGAAGGGACAAGGCCGCGGCCAGGCGGTTCTTCCACAAACTGCTCAAGAAGACCTGCTCGGTGCCGAGGATGATCGTCACCGACAAGCTCCGCTCCTACGGCGCGGCCCACCGCGAGGTCATGCCCTCCGTAGAACACCGCGCCCACAAGGGCCTGAACAACCGGGCGGAGAACTCCCACCAGCCTACCCGGCAGCGCGAACGCGCGATGAAGGGCTTCCGCTCCGTCGGCGGAGCCCAGCGGTTCCTGGCCGCGTTCAGTGGTATCTCGCCCTACTTCCGACCACGCCGCCACCTGATGACCGCCACCGAATACCACACCGAGATGACCACCCGCTTCGCCATCTGGGACGAGATCACCGGCGCCACCGCCCTGCCCACCGCAGCGTAAGCGAGACCCCCACCCAACCCCTACACACCCTGACGCGCCCTCAATCGATCAACACCGCACCAACGTGACAACGCCCCGGCAGCTCCTCACCTATCTCAGCGGCGGCCTGACCGACGAGTCGATCGCCCGCGAGCTCGGCGTCAGTGAACGGACGGTGGCCCGCCGCATCACCCGTCTCCAGCAGATGCTCGGCGCACGGACCCGCTTCCAGCTCGGCGTCCAGGCGAGCCGTCGCGGCTGGCTCTGATGGGGGCCCCGCCCGCTCGAGCGAAGCCGAGAGCTTGGGGGAGGGCGTCACCCCTGTTCGCGCAGCTTGCGCCACTCGGGGGCAAGCACCGACCAGATTTGGGTGCCCTGCCGTTCGCCGCATGGGGGTAGCTCACGCAGGTTGGCGGCATTGATGCTGAGGATGCTGGTGGATGACACCGGCCACTCGATGTTCCCGCGCATGATGCCTTGCAGTCAGTCGGCGCCATCACCGGGGTCGCCGCGCCCCGTAACCGCCCCTTTTCGGACCGGCTGCCCTACGGGAAGGCGCATCGTGCGTGCCTGCGGCCGCCCCCCGGTCAGGGACGGCCGCCATGGACCCTGTCGGAGGCACGGCCGCAGGTCACGGAACGGATGCCTGGCCGTGTCCCGGCCGGCGCGCGGCCTGTCAGCCGTCGTGCGCCGGCTGGCCCGCGCACTCAGTTCGTCGCAACCGGCTTCACGATGACGGGGAGCTTCGCCTCGAACAGCTCGTCGAGCTTCATCGAGGGCAGGATGTGGCCCTGGTCGGCGGCGTCGTTGGCGACGCTCGCGCCCCACGCGGACGACGCGAGGCGCTGGTTGGGCGTGCCGTGGTGCCCCACGCTGCTGAAGCTGCAGTCGCCGACCTGGTAGAAGGACTTGGCGGAGTCCAGCACCCGCTTGGTGTTGAGGGCCTCGCCGCGCGAGTGCGTGAGGAAGTAGGTACCTCCCTCTATGCGGGGTTGCCGCCGGCTGAGAAAAACGCTTGGACTCCGCGGGCGCCGTCGCGGGACACTGAGGTTCCTGGCCTGGCCTCCTCGTACGCGCACGTATGCGTCGCCACGAGTTGCGCGGGGCTCTGCCGTCGTGCCCCGCATGCCGCAAGTCGGCCCGAGCGAGGGCGCTCAATCGAAACCGAGGCTCCGCGCGGCCAGCGAGGCAACGGCCTTTCCCCGCAGAAGCACATGGCGGGCTGTCGCACGACCACACAGGGTTGGTATGGGATCGCCTGAATCGCACAAAACGCCGGGCAGGGGCCCGGTGCTGCTCGCACTTCGTTACTACGGACGGGAGTTGGCCCGGCTTCGGTGGCTGACGGTGCCTGCGATGCTGTTGCCCGCGCTGGGCAACATCGGCATCAACTACGGCGCGCCGCTGGTCGTCGCGAAGCTCGTCGGCCGAATCGCCGACGACGCCGGTACCACCATCGGCTCGACGCTGCCGTACGTCCTCGGCTTCGCCGGCGTCCTACTCCTTGCGGAGACACTGTGGCGCGTCGGCCTGCACTTCCTGAACCGCCTCGATGCCTTCGGTATCGAGCACCTGTACGTGATCGGCATGGACGAGTTGTTCGCCAAGGACGCCGCGTTCTTCCACGACAACTTCGCCGGGTCGCTGACCAAACGAGTCCTGAGCTTCGCCTCCCGCTTCGAGGAGTTCGTCGACACGTTGACGTTCTCGGTCGTGGGCAGCTTCGTGCCGCTGGTGTTCGGGTCGGTGGTGCTGTGGCGCTACGAACCGCTGCTCGTTTTAGGGCTCTTGGCGATGATCGGGCTGACGGCGCTGTGTGTGGCGCCTCTCATCCGTCGCCGTCAGGCGCTCGTCGACCAGCGTGAGGAGGCGATCGCCCAGGTGTCGGGCCACGTCTCCGACAGCCTGATGAACATGGACACGGTTCGGGCGTTCGCCGCCGAGGAACGCGAGGCCGCCGAGCACCGGTCCCGCGTCGCGAAGTCGCGGCGGCTCTCGTTGCGTTCGTGGGACTACGGCAACCTGCGCATCGACACGCTGGTCGCGCCGATGTCCGTGCTGACCAACGCCATGGGCCTGCTGCTCGCGGTTACTCTCGGCGGGGGTGGGCACGGCGTGGAGACGGTCGTTCTCGCCTTCACGTACTACACCAACGCGACGCGGATCATGTTCGAGTTCAACCAGATCTACCGCCGCCTGGAGAGCTCGATGACGGAGGCCGCGCAGTTCACAGAACTGCTGCTGACGCCACCGACCGTGCTCGACCCGGCGTCGCCGGAGCCGCTGCTGTCCCAGGACGCCGATGTCCGCTTCGAGCAGGTGAACTTCACCCACGCGGGTGCGGAGCCGCTCTTCGAGCGCCTCGACCTGGCCGTGCCCAGCGGGGCGAAATTCGGCCTCGTCGGCCGGTCCGGCGGTGGCAAGACCACGCTCAGCCGCCTGCTGCTGCGGATGACGGACATCGACGGGGGCCGGATCCTGATCGGAGGTCAGGACATCAGCAGGCTGCGCCAGGCCGACGTGCGCAACCTGATCGCCTATGTGCCCCAGGATCCGGCGATGTTCCACCGCACGCTGCGGGACAACATCGCGTTCGCCCGGCCGGATGCCACCGATGCCGAGATCCGCCGTGCTGCCGAGGCGGCGCACGTCACGGAGTTCGCCGACGCGCTGCGGGACGGCTTCGGCACCATGGTGGGCGAGCGTGGTGTCAAGCTGTCGGGCGGACAGCGTCAGCGGGTCGCGCTCGCTCGGGCGATCCTGCGCGACGCGCCGATCCTGCTGCTCGACGAGGCGACCAGTGCCCTGGACTCCGAGAGCGAGATCCTCGTCCAGGAGGCGCTCTGGCGGCTCATGGAGGGGCGGACGGCGCTCGTGGTGGCGCACCGGCTGAGCACGGTCGCCACCATGGACCGGCTCGTGGTCCTGGACCGCGGTCGGATCGTCGAGCAGGGCACGCACCAGGAGCTGCTCGCCTCGGACGGCGCCTACGCGAAGCTGTGGCAGCACCAGTCGGGCGGCTTCCTCGACGACACCCCCGCGCCACAGGTCGACCTGCAGTGAACGCGAGCCCGGTACGTGTGGCCCAGTGCTTGCCGACGCGGCATGGCCGGCGAACGCGGTGGAGGACGACCTGTTGGGCGCCGAGACCGGACCCGGCCCACATGCCTCGGCGACCGCCTCCCCCGTGCCCGACCGCGTTCGGCAGCACGAACGCCTGTCCCGTGGCCGGGTCCCGGAATGGAACCGTGACTGCAACCCGGGCCGCCAGGAGTCAATGTGGGGCCGGCGGCTCCACTCGCACGATCCGCGCCGTGGCTCATACCGCCCGGTGGGCCCGGTCACCCCGGCGAGCGAACGCCGGTAGCCCAGCAGCGCCAGTCCCGGCGGTACCGTCCACCACAGCCCCCATACCCCATGACCGGTCATCCGCGCCGCCTTTCGGCCCCGGTGAAGACGGCCCCGCCGGCCCGGTGCTTGCGCGCCCGGTATCCGGATCGCGGACGCGTCGTTCAACCCGGGCGCCGAACTGTGGGGAGGGAGACCGCGTGACGGTCTGCGGACCGGCAGTCAAGCGGTTCGCACATGCCATTGAGGCTTCAACTCTCTTGCTCTAGTCTCTCGTTCACCGAACGGCCGTCCTCGGCCGGGAGTGCGCCACCAGGAGCCCAGCTGCCTCGTCGGCGGCCCGGAAAAGGGAGATCCAAAATGGTCAAGCACTACATCAAGTACGCCTTCAGCACGCTCACCGCGGCGATGTTCGCCAGCATGGTCTGACGATCGGCCCCGGCCTGGACCGGGAATTCCGTCCCCGGTCCAGGCATCTGGAGGCCATCGTGTTCGGCACCGCCCTCAGCCAACTCCGGTACGGCCTCGCGATCCTGCGTAATCGGCGGTTCCGACCACAGGACCTCGAACGCATCGCCCGCGATCTGGTCACGACCCTGGCCGAGTTCGGCGAGCCCGGAGCGGACTCCGCGCTGCTGCCGGGGCAGGCCGGGGCCATCGACCCCGCCGTACGGCGAACCGTCACCGAGCGCAGCCTGCGGGCCACCGCACGGGCCGCCGCACGGCACACGCCCTACTACCGCCGGGCTTTCGACAGCCTGGGCCTCGACCCGGTCACACTCACCCCGGAGACCTGGGACCAGGTCCCGGTAACGTCCAAGTCGGCCCTGCGTGGCCTGCCGGCCGCCTTCGTCTCCGCCGCGTCCGTCCCCGCGCTCATGGCGCTCACCACGGGGACCAGTGGCACTCCCACCACCGTTTGGTACTCGCGGGCGGAGGTGGAGACGGCAGTCGCCATGAGCACCGTCTCGGCCGTGCTCGGCATGGGTCTGCGGCCCCGGCACACCATGGCGTACGCGGGCTGCTCCCGGGCGACGTTGCCGCTGCTCAACGTGGAGGAGTCGGTGACCCGGATCGGTGCCTCATTCGTCCAGATCGGCACCGTGGACCCGGCGGTGGCGCTGGACCGGCTCGCCGCTCCGCTCGGACTGCGGGGCAAGGCCCCGCAGATCACCCACCTGACGATCTCTGCGTCCTACCTGTCCGCCCTGGTCGAGGAGGTGGAGCGGGGTGGCTGGCGGCCTTCGGACTTCGGCCTTGAGTTCATCGGTGTCGGCGGGGAAGTGCTCTCCGAACCTCTGAGGGAGCGGGCTGCGGCCGCCATGGGGGCTCGGATCTCCACCACTTACATGATGACCGAGACACTGCCCTCCGGCGGCACGTCGTGCACCGAGGGACATCTGCACCACACCACCGAGTTCGGGCACCTGGAAGTACTCGACCCCGTCACGCATGAGCCGACGCCGCCGGGTGGCGTCGGCACCATCGTCCAAACACCTTACGTTCCCTACCGGGACTGCACCCTGCTGCTGCGGTATGCCACCGGTGACCTGGTCCGACGGCCCGAGGTCGAGCCGGAGTGCGAACTGTCGCACCTGCCCGCGACTTCGCCCGTCCTCGGCCGCTGGTCGGGGCCGCTGAGCCGCTCGGTGCCCACCCGTTCGGTGCTGGACCTGCTTGAGGCGGAGCCGGACATCCCTCTGCCGGCCCGCTACGTCCTGGAGGAAGGCGATCAGGGTCCGTTGCTCCATGTCCTGGTCCGCCGACTGCCCGGCGCCGCCCTGCTCGGCAGGCTGGAGGACCGGGCCACCGCGGCCGGCCTGGCGCTGGCAGCGATCGTGCTCCACGACGATCCAGCCGGGCTTCCACCGACCGGGCCGGTCCGCGCCGACCTGCTGGAGCACACCTTCGAATCGGCCCGCCCTGGCGCTGTGCGCGTCGCGAGCCCGGCGTGAGCGCCGCCGCCCTGGTGGGCCTCAACTGCTGCGTCGTGGCGGTGACAGTGGCGGGCGCCGCGTACTTCGGCCGGGTGCGGATGCCCCGCCCGCCGGTCGGCAGGTACGAACTGCCGGACGTCGCTGTGATGTACGCCGTGGTGGTGGTTGCTCCGCTGCTCTATCTGGTGCTGCCCCGAGCCGCGGTGGCGACCGTATTCGGTCTGGTCCTCTGCGCGGCACTGCAGTTCACCCTCTCTCCGTTGACCGGCGGGGGCCGGGCCTGGGCGGTCGCGTCAGCCTCGGTCGTGACCACCGCAGGACTCGCGTTCGCGGGCCGGCCGCTCGCCGTGATGGTACTCACCGACGTACTCCTCGCGGTGGCCGTGGTGGGGGTGGTCAACATGTGGGTGCAGAGCGGTATGCGGTCCGCCCACGCGGCGTGGTTCGCGGGCGCGCTCGCCTGCTACGACCTGGTGGCCACCGGCCTCACCTCGGTCATGGACCGGTTCGCCGACCAGGTCATGGGGCTGCCGTTCGCCCCGCTGCTCGCGGTGACACGGGGAGATCCCCCAGTGGCCCTGGGACTGGGGGACCTGCTGCTCCTGGTGCTCTACCCGCTTACGGCCATCAAGGCGTTCGGGCGGGTCGCCGGACTGGTCGCGGCCGGGGTCGGGCTGGTGGTGTCCGGAGCCGTCAGTCTGCTGTTCGGACTGGGAGTGCTGACCGGGGCATTCCCGCTGCTGACGGCGCTGGGGCCGTTGATCGTGCTGCAACACCTGTTCTGGGCGCGGGCCAAGGGCGGCGAGCGGACCGTCTCCGAGTGGCGGGCCGGCATACCGCGCCCGGCGTCGGCCGCCGTGTCCACGGAACCCGACCCCGTACTCCTCCAGGCACTCGAACCGGTCGGAGTGGAGGAGTTGTGTACACAGCCGTCCGAGGGAGACTGGCTGGCCGTCATCGATGGTCGGGTGGTGGGCTCCGGGACATCGCCGGGCCAGGCCCGCAAGGACGCCGGTCTCCGCGGCTGCGCCTCCGTGCCCGTGGTGCGCCAGGTCTGAAGCGGGCCCGCACATTGGGGTACACCGCGTGAGCACCTCCGGCGGGACTCGTACACGGGACGGGCGGCCCCCGGTGACGTGGCGGAACGGAGCCCGCCCGGCCGGGACGGTCTCCCGCTCCCGGAACCGGGGCAACGCCGCCGGGCTGGAGGGCACCCGGTCCGTGTCACAGGGGCAGCGCCCCGCTGTACGCAGCGGGTCGCGGGCGCCGCCGCGAGCCGTTGGTACGCCCGGCCAGGGAGTCCGCGGAACGGATCGGGCCCACCGAGACCGTCGGCTGCCAGCTCGACGACCGGCTGCAGTTCGGCACAAGTCTTCTTCCGGACGCTCCGGCTCGACGTCGGACGGCCCGAGATCGAGCCGCCGAAGATGCGGACCCACCGGTCAAGCTGGCAGCCGCGGCACGCTTTCGACGAGGCGACGCGTGTACGGGTGCGCGGGAGCGCCCAGCACCTGTGCGGTCCTGCCCTGTTCGACAATGTGACCGCTCTCCAGAACGGCGGTGCGTTCGCACAACGAGGCGACCACCGACAAGTCGTGGGAGACCATGACGAGAGTCAGGCCCTGCTCCTGCTTCAACTCGTTGAGCAGGTCGACGACCTTGACACGAGTGGTGACATCGAGTGCGCTGACGGGCTCGTCGGCGAGCAGCACTCGCGGGTCGCACACGGTCGCGCGGGCTATCGCGATGCGCTGGCGCTGGCCGCCGGAGAACTCGTGCGGATAGCGCTCAGCGGCGTCGGCCGGGAGTCCGACCCTCTCCAGGGCGTCGGCCACCTTGGGCCCGGCCGTGCTCCTGCTGTCGATGCCGAGGGAGCGCAGTGGCTCGGAGACGATGCTGCCGACGCGCTGACGCGGGTCCAGCGACGAGTACGGGTCCTGGAAGACACACTGCACACTGCGCCTGAAACGGCGCATCTGCTCCCTGTCGCGCGGTTTCAGCTCCTCGCCGTCGAACCGGACGGCACCGGAGGTCGCTCGCGTGAGCCCGAGCAGCAGCCGCAGCAGAGTCGTCTTGCCCGCGCCCGATTCGCCGACCAGAGCGAGGCTCTGCCCGGTCTCGACGGCGAGGGAGATGTCCTCGACGACGGGTGCGGTGTGTCCTCGGTAGCTGAAGGAGACTCCGTTCAGCTCCAGTACCGGCGTCATCGCGCGCTCCTCAGGTCCAGAGCTGATTCCAGCTGCCGCGCGCTTCCCACCAGCGCCTTGGTGTACTCCTCGCGCGGGGTGCGTACGATCTCGCGGACGTCGCCCTCCTCGACGACGCGACCGTCCTTCATGACCAGGACGCGATCGGTGACCTTCGAGACGACCGCGAGGTCGTGGCTGACGAAGAGGACGGCCATGTCCCGTTCCCGTACGAGGGTGTCGAGCAGGTCGAGCACGTCGGACTGCACGGTGACGTCGAGAGCGGTGGTCGGCTCGTCCGCGATGAGCAGCTTCGGATCGCAGGCCAGTGCCATGGCGAGTGCGACGCGTTGTCGCTGTCCGCCGGAGATTTCGTGCGGGAAGGCGCGGGCGATGCGATCGGGCTCGGGCAGCCGCACTTGCTCCAGCGCCTTTGTGACAGCCCGCTTCAGCTCGGCACCCTTCAGCCTTCGTCTTCTGGTCAGCGGTTCGGCGATCTGCCTGCCGACGCGCATCAGCGGATCGAGTGCGGTGAGTGGCTCCTGGAAGACGATGGCGGCGTCCCGGCCCCGTACACCCGTGAGCTGTTTCTCGCTCGCGCCCACGATCTGGGTGCCGACGAGCTCGGCGCTGCCGGTGGCCGTCATGCCGTCGGGCAGCAGGCCGAGCACGGCGAGCGTGGTCAGCGATTTCCCGGAGCCCGACTCACCGATGAGGCCCAGGCGTTCACCGGGGGCCATGGTCAGCGAGAGGCCGTCGACCAGGATGCGCCCGTCAGCCGCACGGATCGTGAGGTCGCGTACGTCGAGGATGTTCATGCGCGCCTCCGCCGGGTCGCAGGGTCGAGGGTGTCGCGCAGTCCGTCGGCGATGAGGTTCACGCCGATGACGAGCACGACGAGAAGGATGCCGGGGGCCAGCGCGCCTGCCGGTGCCGTGGTGAAGGTGGCCTGCGCCTCCTGGAGCAGGCGGCCCCACGAGGCGTTGGGCGGTGGTGCTCCCAGACCCAGGTACGACAGGCCGGCCTCGGCCAGCACCGCGAGCCCGAACTGAAGGGCCAGGTTCACCACGAGCGTCGGCCAGATGTTGGGCAGTACGTGCCCGGCCACGATCCGCGCCCACGACGTGCCCGAGGTGCGCGCGGCCGTGATGTAGTCCTGGGCCAGGACCCGTTTGACCAGGATCCGCACCAGCCGCGCCACGACCGCGCTCTGAGCGAGGCCGATCGCCAGCACGGCGGACCCCAGTGTGGCCGAGCGGGCGGCGACGATGAGCATCGCCAGCAGCAGCGTCGGGAAGGCGATCAGGATATCGAGGAACGCGGAGAGCGTATCGTCGAACCACCCCTGCGCGAACGCCGCAAGCACGCCCAACGCGCCACCGAGGGCGGCCGCGATGAGGACCGATCCCAGGCCCGCTTCGAAGGCGATACGGGAGCCGGTCATCAGCTGGGTGAACAGGTCGCGGCCGAGCTTGTCGGTGCCGAGCAGATGGCTCGCACCGGGGCCCGTGAGCCGTCCGCCGGACGTGTCGTCGGCGGCGTACGGCAGCCAGAAGAGCGAGACCAGCGCGAGCACGGCGATCAGACCGGCCAGGACGCATCCGATGGTCAACGTGTAAGAGCGCTTCGCCGACTGCTTCATCGAACACCTCCCGAGAGCCTGCCGCGCAGCCGCGGATCGATGATCCGCTGTGCGAAGTCGGCCGCGAAGCCGATGATCAGCACCGCGAGCGTGGAGACGAACAGCACGCCCTGGATCACCGGATAGTCGTGCTGCGCGATGCCGGTCGCGAGCAGCGAGCCGAGGCCCGGCAGCGCATACACGGACTCCACGACGACCGCGCCCAGCAGCGTGGACGCCAGCTCGATGCCGAGGATCGAGATCACCGGTACGGAGGCGTTGCGCAGCCCGTGCCGCCACATGGCCCGTCCGAACGACGAACCCATGGCTCGTGCGGTACGCAGATAGTCGCTGCCCAGCACGTCGAGTGCGGCCGACCTGACGTAGCGGATCAGCGAGGCGCTCATCACGAGGGCGATGGTGATGACGGGCAGGGCGAGTGAGCGGATTGCCTCCGCCGGCTGTGACCAACCGTCCTGCGGGAAGCCTCCTGCGGGAAGCCATCCGGCGTTCAGGGCGAAGACGGCTATGAGGATCATGCCGAGCCAGAACACGGGGACGGCGATGCCCAGTTGGGACACTCCGTTGAGCAGGGCGCCGTACCAGGTCCGGCGTCGGTGTGCGGCCACGAAGCCGACCGGAACGGCGATGAGCACCGCCAGGGCGAACGCGGCCAGTGTGAGCGGAACGGTGACGTTCAGCCGGGAGCCGATCTCGGGCCCGACCGGCAGCGAGCTGACGAACGACGTCCCGAGATCACCGCTCGCCAACTGCCCGATCCAGTGGATGAACTGCTCGGGCAGCGGCTTGTCGGAGCCGATGGAGTGCCGTGCCGCAGCGATCTGCTCCGGGCTGGCGCCCACCGAGGTGAGCGCGTTCGCGGGGTCGCCCGGCAGCATCCGCAGCAGCACGAACAGGACCACGCTCGCGAGCGCCAGCGAAACCAACAGGAAGACGAGGCGGCGCAGGAGGTACCGGCCCATCAGCCCTTCTTGATGTCGTAGGCGAAGAACTGGGAGTTCAGACCGTTGACCGGGTAGCCCGAGAGTTTGCTGTTGGCCACGACGATCTGCGGGTACAGGTACAGCCAGTCGCTGGCCGCGTCCTCGGCGGTCTTGCGGTTGACCTTCTTCAGGAGTTCGGTCTGCTCGGCGGTGGTGGACGCCTGCTCGGCCTCCTCCACCCACCGGGTGACCTGCTTGTTGTCGTAGCCCCAGTAGAAGTCGGGGTTGCCGTACCAGACCAGGTCGCGGTCATTGACGTGTTCCTGGAGCGTGGCCGTGAAGTCGTGGTTCTTGTAGACCTTCGTGTACCACTCGTCCGGCGTGATCGTGTTGATCTTGACGGTGATGCCGACCTTGGCGAGCTGCGACTTGATGAAGGTCGCCGCGGTGGGGTGCGGGTCGTAGTTCGGGGTGTCGAGCGTGAAGGAGAAGCCCTTCGCGTATCCCGCCTCGGCGAGCAGCTTCTTGGCGCGCGCGGTGTCGTAGGCGTTGACCTTCGTGAGGTCCTCGTACCAAGGGTCGGTGGGCGGCACCATGGAGCCGATGGGCTTGCCGTAGCCGCCCCAGACGGACTTCAGCAGCTTCTTGTCGTCGATGGCCGCGGAGACTGCCTGGCGGACCTTGACGTCCGTGAACGGCTTGGCCTTGTCGTTGAAGGCGAGCAGCAGCTTGGTCGTCGAGTTGCCGTCGTTGACCTTGTAGTTCTGGTTGCTCTTGAACTGGTCGAGGGCGTCGGGCGACTGCTCGCTCGTGACGACATCCACCGCGTTGGTCAGGAGCGCGTTGTTCAGAGCGGTCGCGTCCTTGTAGTAGTGGAAGACGACCTGCTTGTTGGCGGCCGCGTCACCCCAGTAGTCGGCGAACCGGTCGAGGCTGAGTGCGGAACCGCGAGTCCACTTGTTGAGCTTGTACGGGCCGGTGCCGTCCTCGGTCGTCTTGAGGCCCTTCGCCTCGGAATTGATGATCCAGACGTAGGAGAGGTTGTAGACGAAGGAGATCGACTTCTTCGACAGCTGGATCTGCACCGTGCGCGTGTCGGGCGTCTCGACGGCCTTGATGACCTCGAGATTGCTCTTGCGTGCGGACTGCGAGTCCTTCGCGATCACCTTCTCCAGGCTGTACTTGACATCCTGGCTGGTGAGCTTCTTGCCGCTGTGGAACTTCACGCCGTCGTGCAGGGTGAAGGTGTACGTGAGCCCGTCGCCGCTGACCTTGTAGTCCTGGGCGAGCAGATTCTCGATCTTGCCGTCGTCGGTGAGCTTGAACAGCCCTTCGTACACATTGCCGTTGAGCGCCTCGGTGACGCCCTGACCGCCGCCCGCGGTGTTGTCGAGGTTCTGCGGCTCGTAGAGCGAACCGATGTTCACCGTGGCGTTCTTGTCGTGCGCCCCTCCGGCGGCGCCGCCCGCGGTGGAGCCCCCGCCGCAGGCCGTGAGGGTCAGGGCAAGGGCGGCGGCGGTGGCTCCGCCGTACAGGGAGGTCTTCTTGATGTTCATGAGGAGTACGCGCTTTCGTGCTGCGAGGCGGGGAGTGCGGGGTTGATCAGTGCTGCTGCGTGGGGAAGCCGTCGAGAAAGACGGGGCGCTTCTCTCCGGCCTCGACCGACAGGTGGAAACGGTTCTGCCGCGGCGGCATCGGACAGTTGTACTGGTCGGAGAATCCGCAGGGCGGCACGAAGGCACGGTTGAAGTCGAGGAGGACGCGGCCCTCGCCGGTGTGGGTGACGAAGAGGAAGCGCCCGGCACCGTAGGTGATGTCGCCGTTGGTGGGGTCACCGAAGACGAGCAGCAGCGTGCCGTCGTCGTCGAAGGCGCTCAGTGTGTAGTCCCGGCCGTCCAGGGTGAGCTCGATGTCTCCCGGCACGACGAGATCTCGGGTGCCGCCGTTGTCCCGGATGTGCTCGAATCCGACCCGCCTGGCACCTGGCACCGGGGTGTACGAGGCCTCCAGCACCCAGGCCGGGTCGTACGGGAAGACATCGGTGCGATCGAAGTTCTGGATCGCGGGGGACCGTGCGTCCCAGAAGCGGAGACCGTACTCGGGCCGGCCGGTGACGAAGTCGGTGCGCTCGACTGTGGTGACGGTCACGGAATCCGGCTGTCCGGCACGTGCCGCATCGAGGTCGGGGCGCTCACCGGCCGGGGCCCAGCGGGTCTCGACGAGGGCCAGATTCCCGGCGGCCGAGGTGACGGAGCGCCGCCGCTCGGCGCGCCATGCCTCCCAGTCCTCGGCGGGGTCGGTCGGCTGGTCAGGGACTGCGGCGGCGTGGGACACGGCATTACTCATTCACGTAGACGTTCGTCGGCAGCCACGCCACGAATGTCACGCTGCGTGAACTTCAACCCAAAGGATCCTCTTTATCCGCCATAAGGCGAGCTAATGTCAAATTGGACCGCATGGTGAGACCGGGGCGGGGCCGCTTCCGACAGCATCGCGAAGGGACTGGGGCGCAGCCTGTCCCGGGACACAGGATGGTTCTCCTAGTGTCCTGCGCCGGAGATCCGTTGGCAGAAACGCGCGAGGGAGTCGAGGATCTCCTCGGCCGTCTTGGTCCAGGTGAACGGTGTTGGGTTTTCGTTCCACTCCTTGACCCAGGCTCGGATGTCGGCCTCCAGGGAACGCACGCTTTTGTGGGAACCGCGGCGGATCTTCTGGTCGGCGAGGAAGCCGAACCACCTCTCCACCTGGTTGATCCAGGATGAACCGGTGGGGGTGAAGTGCAGGTGGAATCGGGGGTGTCTGGCCAGCCATGCTCTGATGGCGGGCGTCTTGTGGGTGCCGTAGTTATCGCAGATCAGGTGGACCTGGAGGTGCCCGGGAACCTCCTTCTCGATCTTGATGAGGAACTTCTTGAACTCCGCCGCCCGGTGCCGACGGTGCAGCGAGGTGATGACTTCGCCGGTCGCGACGTCGAAGGCCGCGAAGAGGGTGGTCAGTCCGTTCCGGATGTAGTCGTGGGTGCGTCGCTCGGGCATGCCCGGCATCATCGGCAGCACCGGCTGAGACCGGTCCAGTGCCTGGATCTGCGACTTCTCGTCCACCGACAGCACCACCGCCCCTTCGGGCGGATTGAAGTACAGCCCGACCACGTCGTAGACCTTCTCCACGAACAACGGGTCCGTCGACAGTTTGAAGGTGTCCGTCAGATGTGGCTTGAGATGGAACTTTCGCCAGATTCGGCCCACGGTCGACTTCGACAGCCCACTGCGTTCGGCCATCGACTTGCGCGACCAGTGGGTGGCATTCTTCGGCAGCTCCTCCAACGTGCTGACCACGACCGCCTCCACCTGATCGACGCTGATGGCGGGCGGCCGGCCCGGCCGGGGCTCGTCCACCAACCCGTCCAGCCGGGCGGCCAGAAACCGCCGACGCCACTTACGGACCGTATCCGCCGCTACCCGCAGATCCCGCGCCACCACAACAATCGGCGGAACGTCAGGACCTGCACACGCCAGCACGATCCGCGCCCGTAACGCCACGGCCTGCGCAGACGTCGCCCGCCGGGCCCAACGCTCCAACACCGCACGCTCGTCAACGGACAACAACAACGGTTCCAGCTTCGGACCACGACGCGGTGCTGGCACACCCGAAGAAGCACTCATGCATGAACTAACGACGAATCTCGGGCGCAGGACACTAGTACTCCAGCCGGACTTCTTCATTCGTGCTGGTCAACGGCTTGGGTGTGGGGAGTGTAGCGGGCTGGAATGGGGGTGGGGCGGTCTTGCCGGGCCGTCCCACGAACGTGTGGCCGCGCTGCTTGTAGTGGCAACGTTCCGGGCAGCCCGCTCGCATGAGCGATGCACCAACGGGCCT
>NZ_JBHVFF010000226.1:0-14434 GCF_042801895.1 Streptomyces sp. NPDC057543
TCCGCGGCCGGACGAGGCCGCCGTTCGCCGGCCTCGTTGTCGGGTGGCGGGTGCCTTGGTGTCGTGACTCCCGCCGCCCCTCCGTGTCGGTGCGGGTCAGCCCAGGCAGAGCGACGACTTCAGCGCGAAGTCGGCGGTGCTGGTCTCACCTGCCTTGACCTTGGCGGCCTTGACCTGCGAGACGAAGTCCCGGTCGGCGGCGATCACGGTCACGGGTCCGTATTTCTTGTCGATCCACAGCCCGTAGTGGCCTGACTTATCGGTGATCAGCGGGTACTCGCCGCCCGAGGTGGTGATGTTCACCGACGCGCCGGCCAGCGGCGCCGACGCGCCGTCGCAGTCGACGCCCGTCACCGAACCGCCCACCTTGCCCCACGACTTGGGGGGCGTGACGTGCATCGCGACGTCCACCGGGACGACCCGGTACGGCGTGTCGGAGTCCACCGTGATCTCGGCGGTGAGGTCGCCGGGCTGCGTGATCGAGGCCGCGGCGGCGTTCAGACCGACCGCCACGGTGACGGATGTGCCCGGCTGCACGGTGAGCCGCCGCTTGTCCAGCGACAGCCACGACGCGTCGCCCTCGTCGCAGACGTCGAACCCGGGCAGGATCCGGGTGAGCCACCCGGGCTCGCCCCATCCGCCACCGACCGTGTAGAAGCCGCAGGCGCCGCCTCCCCGGTAGGTGGGCTGCACGGTGAACGCCGGCAGGGCCGACCAGGTGTCCGCGCTCGGGTCGTACGCGTAGTTCTCCATGTCGATCCAGCTGCCGTTGGCGCTGGCGCCGCCGGAGACGATCAGCAGGCCGCCGGCCGCGCTGTAGGAGGCGCCCCAGATGTCGATCGGCATGTCCGCCGCCGCGGTCCAGGCGCCCGTCGCCGGGTCGTAGACATACGTTTTCCGGCTGCCCTGCTTCTCGGTGGTGCCGCCCGCACAGTAGATCTTGCCGGCGATGCTGCCGCAGGACAGCCACGACGTGGACTGCGGGTAGCTCGCGGCCTTCTGCCACCGGTCCGTGTCGGGCGTGTAGACCCAGACGTCGGTGGTGCCGCAGGTGGTGGTACAGCCGCCGACCAGGTACAGCCTGCCGTCCAGGGTGGCGACCCCGGAGGCCGCGTAGCCGGTCGGTGCGGTCGCTCCCGAGCTCCAGGTGTTGCTTCTCGGGTCGTAGATGTCCAGGCTCCGGTCGATGGAGTGGTCGGCCGACCAACCGCCGGTGACGTAGAGCTTGCCACCGACGAAGGCACCGTTCGCCTTGTCGCGGGCCTTGGGCTGGTCGGCGATCGCCTGCCAACCACCGCCGCGCGGATCGAGCACGTATCCCGCCTTGGTGAGCGACATGTTGCCGACCGCATCCTGCTGCACGCCACCCACGGTGTACACCTTGCCGTCGTACGCGCCGACGACATTGTCCGCCAGGCCCACGGGCGTCGACGGGCCGTACACCCAGTCGCTGCCGGCCGCGGTCGGCTCGACCGGGTCCGGGGCGGACGCGGTCCCGGCAAGGGCGTGCTTCGACGTCGTCGCGGCGGCCCCGCGTGGGGTGGAGGTGGGCGCGGAGAGCAGGGAGTACCGGCCGCGTGCCTCGTTGAGGGTGACGTCGGCGGGCGCCCCGCCGGTGTTCTTCACGGTGAACGACGCGGTCGCCCCGCCGCCCAGAGTGACGTTCCGATCGACCGCACCGGAGACCTCGAGCTGCCCGGCGGGCAGCGGGAAGCCGGTCCGGGTGAGCGCGTGCGCGGTGACCTTCACGGTCTTGGTGACGGTGGTGTACCGACCGGTGCCGGCAGAAAGCGAGTGTTCCCCGGCCGACACGGGCAGCGTGTAGAAGCCGTCCTCCAGCGCGGCATCGTCCGGAGTGGACTTGCTGGTGGCCGTGGGCGTGCCGCTGCTGTCGGCGACCTTCACCTTGTTGAGCCCGGCACCGGTGTTGCCGTCCGTGACGTGGCCGACGACCAGCCCGGTGGCCTGAGGCGCGCAGCTGCGCCCGCCCAGGTGGACGTCGTCGACCTGCCAGACGTTGCGTCCGCCGCCGGTGTACCGGAACCGGAGCTGGACCTGGGACTTCCCAGCCGCCTGCGGCACATCGAGGCTCTGCTGCGAGCCGGAGACGCTGACCGCGTTCCGCTCCCAGACCGTCTTCCAGTTCTCACCGCTGTCGACGGACAGTTCGACATACACGTGCGACGGTCCATAGGTCCCGATCAGGTACGTGTTGAACTGCAGTGTCGCGGTCTCGACGCCGCTCAGGTCGACCACCGGCGCGGTGAGGGTGGTGTCCTGGGTGTGGGACTGGTCGTAGGCAAGACTGTTGACCGTGGCGAAGGAGCCCTTGCCCTGGGTCCGGTTGCCCCGGTTGAGCGGGTTGTCGAACCGCCACCCCTCGCCATTGCCGGCCGCGTCCGTCACGGCCCAGCCGTCCGGGGTGTCGGTGGTGTCGAAGGTCTGGGTCAGTCCGTCGTAAGCGACCGCGTAGCCGGGGGCGTTGCAGGCCAGGGTGTCGACGGGCACCGGGATGTCCAGCTCGGAGTCGGCGGAACCGACGGCCGTCTCCCTGGTGAGTGTCGGGTAGCCGTCCAGGTCCGGGTCCACTGTCAGCCGGTGGCTGCGGTCGGCCGGGAGCACCAGGTCGTACGCACCGGTGTAAGGGTCGGTGTAGTGGGGGGCCGGGTCGCCGGAAACCGTGATCTTCGCGTAGAGGGGCCAGCCCTGGCCGGACCCGTCGGTGACCTTGCCCGTGACGTGGACCCGTGGCTGCGGGGTCAGCGCGATGTCCCGGGTGACGGGCTCGCCCGCGCCGACCGAGACGTCGGCCGTGGCGTCCTGGTAGCCGAACGCGCTGAAGGCCAGCGTGTAGTCGCCATCCGTCACCGGCAGCCGGTAGTGGCCGTCGCTGTCGGAGACGGCGGTCACCTCACCGGTGGTGACCGAGGCGCCGACGAGAGGCTTGCCGGTCACGGCGTCCGTGATCCGGCCGCTGACCTGGCCGGGCGCGTGGCTCACCATGGCCAGGGCGTCGAGCCTGCCCTCGCCGTAGACGTTGTTGTCGTCGTCCGTGCCGCCGCACTGGCTGTCCGGGGTGTCGATGCCGGTGTCGTCGAGCAGGGCCTTGGTCCCCTCGACATCGCCCACCATCGACGGTGCCGCGGACCACAGCAGCGCGATCGCGCCCGCCACGTGCGGGGTGGCCATGGACGTGCCGTTGTAGCTGGCGTACCCGCTTCCCGGGACACTGGAGCGCACGTTCACGCCGGGGGCGGAGATGTTGGGCTTGATCTCACCGTCCTGACCGGCGCCCCGGCTCGAGAACGACGCGATGGTGTTCGCACTGTCGTACGCACCGACCGAGTAGTTGACGGTCCGGCTGCCCGGTGAGCCGCTTGTGGCGCAGCCACTGCCGTTGTTGCCGTTGGCCCAGACCCCGAAGATCCCCGACGCGGTCCACGCCAGGCTGATGTCCTCCATGAACGGGTCGCTCGACGGCGTACTCGACCCGTAGGAGTTGTTGATCACGTTGGGGCGCTTGCCGGCGTCCGGGTTCTTGCCCTGGAGGTCGGTCGGCTCCAGCATCCACTGGGCGGCCGCGATCAGAGCCGTGTCGGTCGCGCAGCACGCATTGGAGGCTATCCACTTCACTCCGGGGGCGACCCCGATGCGGTTGTCCCCGCCGTCGTCCCCGGCCATGGTGCCCATCGTGTGGGTGCCGTGCCCAGCGGTGTCGCACGGCGCTCCGTCGCAGGTGCCGGCGGCGTCGAACCAGTTGTAGTTGTGGTCGAACGTGCCGTCACCGAGGTTGCCGCGGTACTGTTTCACCAGCGCCGGGTGGTCGTACTGGACGCCCGTGTCGATGTTGGCGACGGTGATGCCCTCGCCCTTGGTTCCGTACTTCTCCCACACGTCGTCGGCGTTGATGTTGGCGATGCCCCACTCGACCGCGTCGATCTCGGCCGTCGTCCGACCCGCCGAGGGCTCGGGTGCGGTGTAGTTCAGCACCGGCCAGAGCGCCTCGACCTCCGGCTCCGACGCAAGTTGCTCGGCCATCTCCAGCGAACCACCGGTCACGTGAATCGCGTTGGTGGCCCAGAACGCCTCGTAATCGAGATGGGCGCGGCGCAGTTCCTTGAGGACGTCCGCCTGGCTGGCTGCTGCGGTCTTCCGCAGTGCCTTGGCCACGGCCGTGCCGCGCTTGGTCCAGTCCTTGATCCGGCCGGCCTCGGTCAGGTCCGCCGCGTCGCTCAGGTGGACCCAATAGTCCGCCTTCCCCTTGGACCTGAGCTTGTCGTGCAGGGCAGGCTTGATCTTGTCGTGCTTGTCGGCCTTCGCTGCTGCGACGCTGGTCGCCGCAGCAGCGGTGCCGGCCTCCGGGTCGGCGGCGTTGGCCGCCGTGCCGGTCAGCGCGAGCGCGGACGCGGCTATTGCCACCGCGGCCAGTCCGCTGACGAACCTGCGGACCGGGCGACTTCGCCCGGTCCGCACTCGTTCCCACACACGCGGCGGTGTCCTCATATCTGCTCCAAAGGTGAGAGACCGTGCTTGCGGATGTGGAACCTTGACGCTTCGTCGTCCGTCGCACCACGAGTGAGAGCGTGTCCGCGCTTTGCGCACCACTGAGACAGCGGATCGCACACCCGCGGCTCGATGGAGTGGAGTTCGAGCGCGGCCCCGGGAGCCAACTCGTTCATTCGGCGGGCGAGCAGCGGCTCCACCCGCTCCCACGGTTCGCCGCCGGCGTCAACGATCACCGTCGTGACGGAGGAGCCTCGGTTCGGACAAGTGGGGTCGAGCATGGTGCTCCTCGTGATCGCATGGGTTCCGGGCCGCACGCTAGAACGCGGCCGTTACCCGGCCGTTAACGGTCGCATTACCCGTCACGCAGGCAGCTTCGCGGGTCGACACCCTGGCCGTCGGGGCTCCCGGCCCGGTCCCGGCGCAGACCGGGGTGACCTTCGAAACGCTGATGGCCTTCCCCGCCGACCGCGGGCTGGGCGTCACCACCACCCCTGCGCCCGGCAAGCTGACGCGGCGGCTGCGCGGCGACGACACGCCCGCCGGTGATCGGCCGCGCCCGGGTCGAGCCGGCCCGGCTCGCGCCCCGCCGCCCGACAATTTGCGGCGTCCCGAGCCCGACTGGGACCCGTTGCCGACAGTGACCGAATCATCGCGTCCGACCTCGTCCGCCGCTGCCGTCGCCGGTGGACCGATTACGGTTCAATAGTGATCGCCCGGTCCCGTGGAACCGCGATCTCCACCGGGCCCGAAGGCCGGGCCCGAAGGCCGCCGGCATGCTCTGCGACCGCGGCCGTACGACAGGACAGGCAGGGCCGGTGTAATGCGAATGTTCTTCGCGCCCGAGGAGACCGAGGAATACGAGGCAGCGCGTTCGCTGCTGATCCACCGCATGGGGCAATGGGCCCGCGAGCGGGGCGAGAGCATGGACCCCTTCGTTGTCGAGACAGCGCTCGATTATCGCCATCGAGGTACCTGCGACGGGCGTCTCGGCCTGTGGGAACCCCGGCACATCGAGGAGTATCTGCTGGACTGGCTGCCGCGCACGGTCACCGTGTTGCCCGGCGAAGAGCCGGCGGATGCGCCCGGCACGCTCGCGGCCCTGCTGCGCTACCTCGACGCGATGGGCCTCAGCGACCCGCGCGGGGCCTCGGAGGCCGAAAACCTTGCTGCGATCGAGACCCTCGCACCGCGGTACGCCCCCGCCATGGCTGACCGCGGCCAATGGGGACTGGCGAAGTTCTGGGCGGTCACCGCAGCCGAGCAAGGCGTCGACATCCAGGATCCGGCGGCGCTCGAGCACTTCGTGGAGCAAGCTCAGCGAGACGAGGTGCCGTACGACCGGGACGTACTGGACCAGGTGGTGCGGAACCACCTGACGCGCGGCCCGGCAGCCGTGACACGCGCCGAACCGCAGCTGCCGGTCCTGCTCCCCGGGGAGAAGGAGCTGCGCGCACGCGCCGACACGTCCCGCGCGCTGCGGTGGCTGCGCAGGATCGCCGACTGGGCGGGCCGTGAGGGGCGCGTGCTCACCGCGACGGGCAGCCTGCGCATGGCAGACGCGCGAGCCCTCGTCGCCGAGCTGGGGACAGGCGACGCGGTGGAAACGGTGCGCTCCTCCACGCAGCTGCCGCGCCTGGCGCTTGCGGTCGAGTGGGCGAAGAAGGCGCGGCTGGTACGGACGGCCAAGGGGCGCCTGTACGCGGTCGCCAAGGCGCAGCCCCTGATGGAAGACCCGCTCGCGCTGTGGCGGCACGTCTTCGAGACCTTCTCCGAGCTGCGTGGGCCGCTCCTGGGCGCCCGCAGCGGCCGACACGTCGAGTCGATGCTCTTCGACAGCTTCGAGGACGCCGTGCAGGATGTCCTCAACGCCCTCTACAGCCTGCCGCACGCCATGCCCTGGCCCCGGCTGCGCGACTCGCTGCACCTGCGCTATCGCGCCGAGTACGACCTGAGCGGACGCTGTGCCTGGCAGATGGAGCTCGGACACGCGGACCGTGATCTGCGCACCGTACTGGACGTGCTGGAGGACCTGGGTGCGATCAAGCGGCACGAGGGCATGGCCGACCCGGTCTTCCTCGACATACCGCTCGAGGAGCACGCGCTGCCGCCCGCCGGGATGCCGCCGGAGCTCGCCGAGCTCTTCGGCGCCGTCGCCGGTGGACAGGGGGAGAGCGAGGAGGCCGAAGAGAGGCGTGAGGAACAGCGGGTGGAACTGGCCGGCGGACCGATCGAGTTGATCCGTCTCACCGCCCTCGGTCACGACTCCGTACGCCGTCGGCTGCTTGCCGAGGGGCGCGATGCCCCGCTCATCGGTGAACTCGCCCACGCCCCCGCCGCCGGGCTCCTCGGTGTCATCGCCGAGCACTACGACCCGGACGCCGCCCGCACCGAACTCGCTGCCTGGACCGCCGCCCAGGAGGGCCCTGCCGAGGCGCTGGAGAAGCTGACCGACGCGGTGCGCACCTGCCCGTTCCGCACCCGCGCCGAAGCCATGCTCGACGCTCTCGTCGAGGCGTACCCGGATGGTGAGGCCATGCTGCGCGGCCTGCGCGGCGACCCGCTCCTCGCCCCTACCGCCCTGAGTGTCCTGGTACGCCGGGAGGTCCTCGGTGCCGAGGACCTCACCGAGCCCGAGAGCCTCCTCATGGTCGCCGAGAGTCTGCTCCAGCTCCTGGAGACGGCGGGCCCCGAAGGCTTCCTCACCATCCTGGGAGGCCAGGAACTCTCCGCCCATAAGGCTCTTGAGGCCGCTCTCGGATCCGGTCACCCCGACCGGGCGGGCCTGGCAGACCTGAGGACGGTCGCCGAGCAGGCCCGGCGGCAGCCGGCCGCGCGTCTCGGCCGCAGCCATCAGCGGCGCCGACCGGGCGCCGGCGGCAAGGGCAGGGGCAGGGGCGGCAAGCGGCGGCGGTGACGCCGCACGCGACATGCGCAGCCAGCGGACGAAGTTCCGCGAGAGGGACTGGTCGCCGCTCCACAGAACGCCGCGGCGCTGCGCGCCCGCCCAGGACCCGACTTCGCCCTTCCCGGGCTCGACCCCGCTGCCGCCGGCGCGCACACCCGCAGGGACGGCACGGTCACCGAACCGACCGGCGGCCCCGCCCCGGCCACCGCTACCGCGCCCGGACCGTCGCCATCACCTCGCGGTCCGGCTGCAGCGTCAGTGTCGGTACGGGGTTGACGGTGCCCGGGTCCACGTCCAGTTCGAACCGGCGTGCCAGCACGGCCAGGATCAGCACCGCCTCGACCATCGCGAACCGGGTACCGAGGCAGACCCGGGGGCCGCCGCCGAACGGGAACCAGGCGTACTCCTCGATGTCGTCGCCCTCCGTCGGATCCCAGCGCTCGGGGCGGAACTCCTCCGGCTCCGGAAACCACCGTTCGTCACGGTGCGTCGCCCATTGACTGGTCCACACCCTCGTGCCCTCCGGTATCGGGACACCGCCGATCCGCGCACCCTCCTTGGCGACGCCGGTGACCAGCCAGATCGTCGGGTAGAGACGCAGGGTCTCCTTGACCACCGACTGGGTGTACGGCAGCCGGGCATAGTCCTCGAACCCCGGCTCCCGGCCACCGAGTACCCCGTCCAGCTCCTCGGTCAGTGCGGCGCGCACCCGCGGGTTGCGGGACAGCAGATACCAGGCCCACACCAGAGTGGAGCTCGTCGTCTCATGCCCGCCGATGTACAACGTGACCGTCTCGTCGCGGATCTCCTGGTCCGTGAGGTGCGCGCCCGTCTCGTCGACCGCGCTCAGCAGTCGGCTCAGCAGATCGGGACGATCGTCCCCGCCGTCGCGGTGACGGGCGACGACCCGGCCCACTTCGGCGTCGATGACCGCGGCGGCCTTCCTGATCCTGGCCCGGCCCGGTGTCGGCACCCGGTCCGGCAGCAGCGCGCCGATCCCGGCGAACTCCTTGCCGATCTCCTGCTGCGCCACATCCATGGCCCGGCCCATCGCATCCGCGTCGGCGGGGGTGTCCACGCCGAAGATCGTACGGACGGCGATCCTCTGCGTCAGCGCCGCCATCTCCCGCTTGATGTCGATGCGTTCGCCGCCGGACCAGGTGTCCGCCAGCTCCACCGCACTGCCCGTCATCGTCGCCGCGTACGAGCGCACCTGCTTGGGGCGTACGGACGGCTGCACCAGTGACCGCTTCCGACGCCAGTCCGCGCCCCGGGCGACCACCACGCCGTTGCCCATCACCGTGCGGAACGCGATGCCGAGCGCCGGCTGGTCGAAGGTGCGCTCCGTCTCGGTGAGCAGTTCGCCTATGCACTCCGGATCGGCTATGTACACGCATGAGTGGGGGCCGAATCGCCAGCCGACCATGTCTCCGTGTGCGCGCAGACGCTCGAAGAAGGCGAGGGGGTCCTTCGCGAACTGAGGCATGTTCCCGAGAAACGGCAGCCCCTTCGGGCCGGGCACGATCCTGTGGCCGCGCGGCTCGGCAGCTTCGGCCGTGCCGGTCTCCGTGGACATGAAAGTCTCCGCTCCCTCGTGGCGCGCCGCATTGGTGCGCAGCGACCTGACGTCGGCCGTATCGCACGGCGTGAAAGGTGTCACCGGCCTTGTGCGGTAAGTGAGTTGTCGAGGGTAGCGGCTGCCGCGCCGGGAGGCGCCCGGCACCGCCGGACGGGTCCGGAACCCGCCCGGCGGTGCAATGGGCCCGTGGTTCGGGGCCCGTCCCGCGGTGCGCGGGTCAGACGCCGGGCGGGACCCGGGAGGGGCGGCCGGTGCCGCGCGTGAGGGAGTAGCCGAAGACGGCCGCGAGTGCCCCCAGGACTCCGCCGCCGACCGTCCACAGCCAGCGGTCGGTCCACCAGCCCGATGCCCAGCCGTCCTCCGGCTCACTGCCGAGTGCCACCTTGGCCGGCGTGGTGTCGTCACTCGTGGCCGGGGCGTCCGGGGCCTCCGAGGCGTCCGAGGCCTGCTCGACCGAGGACGCACCGGGGACCAGCGGCTGGGCGAGCATGCCGTCGACGTCCCCGGAGCCGCCCTTGTCGACCGACGTGACCTCGACCTCGGTCCGTACCGGCAGACCGAGGTCCGCCGAGGGCAGGTCGACGACCGTGAGACGTACGTAATAGCTGCCCGGCAGCGGGTCGTTGGCCCACGGCTCGGACCAGGCGCGGACGGTCCGCAGTACGCAGGTCAGCTCGACCGTGGACGCGTCGGCGGCCGCCTTCCCGGTCTGTCGGCCGTACATGCAGGCCTGACGGCGCCGCAGTCCGTCGTACACGTCGACCTGCCAGGTCGACGCGCCGTGCCGGGTGGCGTTCTCCGGCAGCGTGATCTGCGCCTTGACGGTGGCGCGTTGGCCCGCGTCGGCGGGGAACACCCAGTACAGGTAGTCACCCGTGGACGCCCCGGCGGTGGCGCGCTGGTTCTGCTGGATCGCCGTCGCCGTACGGAAGGTGGTGCCGGCCTCGGTGGGGCCGGAGGCGCCGTCGGAGGCGCTCGGGCTCGGGCTCGCCGACGGGTCGTCGGCCGAGGCCGCGCCCGCCGAGGTCAGCAGGGCGAGGCCGGTCAGCAGCGCACCCGCGAGTACACGTGTCGTACGCGTCATCAGTTGGTCCTCCAGACGGCGATGCGCCAGCGCGAGATCCAGCCGGTCAGCAGACCCGCGACCAGTCCGGTGAGAACCAGTACGCCGAGCAGCCACCAGCCGCGGCCGAGACCGAACGCGGCGACATCGGCCGCGTCGTCCGGGGCGTCCACCAGGTCCACGGTCAGCTCGACGGGCATGCCGGGCGTGGTCTTCACCGAGGCGGGGGCCGAGAAGGAGTTGCTGACCTGGAGGCACACGGTCTCGGCGGCGGGCTTGTCGCCGTTGTCCGTGTCGTCCTGCTCGGCCTTCGGGTAGCGCAGGCCGGAGGAGATCGCATCGGTGCGGCCGGTGCCCGACTCCGAACCCCGGACGATTTCCCGGCCGTGTACGGTCACCGCTCGCAGCAGCACCCCGTAGTCGTTGTTCACGGCACGGTCGGCGGAGACACTGACGGAGGCGCGCAGCTCCTGGCCGGGCAGCACGTCCACCCGGTACCAGCGGTGCTCGCCGAACTTCTCGCGGTCGGTGTACAGGCCCGGCTTGAGCTGGGGAGCCGTGGAGCAGCGGTCCGCGCCCTCGGTCGCCACGGGCGTGACGACGGGCTCGGCGGCCCGGTCGACCAACTGCTTGACGCGGCCGGAGAGTTCATCGGCGTGCTGGACGGCGGTGTAGGTGCCGCCGGTGGCCTCGGCGATGCAGGTCAGCTGCTCGCGGATCTTCGCGTTCGGTACCAGACCCAGCGTGTCGATGACGAGATGGATACCGCGGGCTGCGATGTCACGTGCCACCTCGCACGGATCCAGCGGGCCGCAGGTGTCCTCGCCGTCGCTGATCAGCACGATCCGGCGGGTGGAGTCGCCGCCCGCGAGGTCGTCGGCGGCGCCCAGCAGGGCCGGGCCGATCGGGGTCCAGCCGGTGGGGGCCAGGGTGGCGACGGCGGTCTTCGCCTCGGTGCGGTCCAGCGGGCCGACCGGGTAGAGCTGCTTGGTGTCCTTGCAGCCGACCTTCCGGTCATCGCCCGGGTAGTCGGCGCCGAGCGTCCGGATGCCGAGCTCCACCTGCTCGGGCACCGCGTCCAGGACCTCGTTGAACGCCTGCTTCGCCGCGGTCATCCGGGACTGGCCGTCGATGTCGCGGGTCCGCATGGAACCACTGACGTCGAGCACGAGCTCGACCTTGGGGGAGGCTTTGGTGGGGGTTTCACCGGCTGCGGCGGGGAGCGCCGAACCGAGCCCGGCGGTCAGGGTGGCGAGCAGGATGCCCACCCCGACCGTCAGCCTTCTTCTTATGATCATCGCCGGATACTAGTGAAGATCGCTTCGCTTCCCCAAACCGGTGCGGGGATGTCAGGAACCGCTCAGCAAGGGGCTGGTGGCTCGCTCCAGCACCGAGCCGACCCGCTCCCAGGTGGCCGAGTCCCGTTCGACGGCGGGAAGTTGGGCATCCTCCCCGGTCCGCCAGCCTGCGGCGATCGCGACCGGATCCCCGCCCGTCGCCGCCGCGGCGGCCAGTGCGGCCGCGCCCAGGGCCACCAGTTCGCCGCCGCCGGGCACGATCACCGGCCGGCCGGAGAGCCGCCGTACGGTCTCCACCCAGGTGCGTCCCTGGGCGCCGCCGCCGATCAGGCGCAGCGGCCGGGCGGCCACCTCGGGGTCGGCCGGGTCGAGGCCGCAGGCCGACAGGAGTTCGTCGAGGGCGCGCAGCACGGTGACGACCGCGCCCTCGTAGGCGGCGCCGAGGAGTTGCCGCGGGGTGGTGTCGTGCCGGAGCCCGGTGAGGAGGCCGGAGGCGTGCGGGAGATCGGGGGTGCGTTCGCCGTCGAGGTAGGGGAGGAGCACCGCCTCGCCGCCCGGGGCCGCGTCGTCGCGGTCCAGGCCGAGCAGCGACGCGACCTTGTCCACGGCGAGCGTGCAGTTGAGGGTGCAGGCCAGTGGGAGGTACGTACCGTCCGCCGCGGCGAAGCCGGACAGCGCCGTCGACGCGGGCCGGGTCCGGGACGCGGCGAAGACCGTTCCCGAGGTGCCGAGGCTGAGCACGGGGTGGTCCAGCAGACCGGCGCCGCCCAGCCCGAGGCCGACGGCGGCGCTCATGTTGTCCCCGGTTCCCGCGGCCACGGCGATCGCGGCGGGCAGCCCGAGCGCGTCGGCCGCCTCATCGGTGAGCGAGCCGATGCGCGTCGCCCCGGTCTCGGCCACCTCGGGCAGCAACGCGGCGTCCAGACCGAGGAGTTCGAGCAGCTCGGGATCGTAGGCACCGGTCGCCGTGGAGTACCAGCCGGTGCCCGAGGCGTCACCGGGGTCGGTCACGGCGGCGCCGGAGAGGCGTTCGGTCAGGAAGTCGTGGGGGAGGCGGACGGCCGCGGCCGCGGCGGCGTTCTCCGGCTCGTGCTTCCGCAGCCACTGCCATTTCGACGCGGTGATGGAGGCCACCGGCACCGACCCGGTCCGCGCGGTCCAGGCCGCGGCCCCGCCCAGTGCCGCGGTGAGGGCGGCGGCCTGCGGCGCGGAGCGGGTGTCGTTCCACAGCATCGCCGGGCGCAGCGGACGCCCCGCCCGGTCGAGGGCGACCAGCCCGTGCTGCTGCCCGGCGACCGCGATACCGGCCACCTCGGAGGCGGCGACGCCGGACTCCTTCAGCCCCGCGGCGACTGCGTCGCGCAGGGCCTGCCACCACACCTCCGGGTCGCTCTCGCGGGCACCCGCCTCGCCGGTGACGACATGCGGTGCGCGGCCGACGGCCAGCAGCCGGCCGGTTGCGGTGTCGACGAAGGCGGCTTTGGTGGACTGGGTGGAGCTGTCCACCCCGATGACGACGGTACGCGGCGGCATGGGTGACCTCATTCCTGTGCTGCGGGAAGAGCGGGGCGCGGGGAAAAGACTGCGGGGCCGACTGTGGTGCGTACATCGCTTCGGGTTGCGGCTTTTCGTACGGGACGCCGGTACGGACGCCGCCACATCGATTTGATCGTACGGTAAACAAATTACGCGATCGTGCCCGCTGGGAACAGTGATCACCGCCAATTTCCGCCGACGGGGGGTTACGTGCCCGGGGCGCCCGCATGCATGATTAGTCATGACAGTAAACAAATAGGGTTCGGCCACCTCGACCGGTCATGGAACCCGACAGCACTGAAGGCGGCCAGACGATGACGGAACGCTTCACGCCCACCCCCGAGGACAAGTTCACCTTCGGACTGTGGACGGTGGGCTGGCAGGGTCGCGACCCCTTCGGCGACGCGACCCGGACCGCGATCGACCCTGTCGACTCCGTGCGGCGGCTCGCGGAGCTCGGCGCGTACGGTGTGACATTCCACGACGACGACCTGATCCCGTTCGGCTCGACGGACACCGAACGCGAAGGGATCGTGAAGCGGTTCCGGCAAGCGCTGGACGCGGCCGGACTCGTCGTCCCCATGGCGACGACGAACCTCTTCACCCACCCGGTGTTCAAGGACGGCGCGTTCACCGCCAACGACCGGGACGTACGCCGCTACGCCCTGCGCAAGACCCTGCGCAACATCGACCTCGCCGTCGAGCTCGGCGCCACCACCTATGTGGCCTGGGGCGGTCGCGAGGGCTCCGAGTCCGGCGCCGCGAAGGACATCCGGGTCGCCCTCGACCGCATGAAGGAAGCGTTCGACCTGCTCGGCGACTACGTCACGGAGCAGGGGTACGACCTGAAGTTCGCCATCGAGCCCAAGCCGAACGAGCCGCGCGGTGACATCCTGCTGCCGACCATCGGTCACGCCCTCGCCTTCATCGAGCGCCTCGAACGCCCGGAACTGGTCGGCGTCAACCCCGAGACGGGGCACGAGCAGATGGCCGGGCTCAACTTCCCGCACGGCATCGCGCAGGCGCTCTGGGCGGGCAAGCTCTTCCACATCGACCTGAACGGCCAGTCCGGCATCAAGTACGACCAGGACCTGCGCTTCGGCGCGGGTGACCTGCGCCAGGCGTTCTGGCTCGTCGACCTGCTGGAGACGGCCGGTTACGCGGGGCCGCGGCACTTCGACTTCAAGCCGCCGCGGACCGAGGACTACGACGGTGTCTGGGCCTCGGCCGCAGGCTGCATGCGCAACTACCTGATCCTCAAGGAGCGCGCCGCCGCCTTCCGCGCCGACCCCGCCGTACAGGAGGCACTGCGCACGTCCCGGCTCGACGAGCTGGCCCGCCCGACCGCCGAGGACGGCGTGGCCGGACTGCTGGCCGACCGGTCGGCGTTCGAGGAGTTCGACGTGAACGCGGCGGCGGAACGAGGAATGGCGTTCGAGGTCCTGGACCAGTTGGCGATGGACCACCTGCTCGGGGTCCGCTGAACCCGGCCGCAGCGACGCGAGGCCGGGGGGCGGGCCGGACACCGGATCGGACCGGGTGTCCGG